>JAFXKH010000043.1 GCA_017531795.1 Clostridia bacterium | reverse complement strand
GGGACCAAATAAAGACGTATAAGCGCCCGCCTGACCGTTAACCGTCGTTTGTGAAAGTTCGGTTATAGCCGCAATTAAGCCACCTTGGTTCGCAAGTACGGCTATAATTATAGCGACTATACCGAAGAGCATAATAAGTCCTTGAATAAAATCGTTCCAAGCGGTAGCCATATATCCGCCAATCAGAACGTACACGGCGGTTACGACAGCCATAATTATTATACAAACGAAGTATGGTATATCAAACGCGACTTCAAAAAGACTGCCAAGGCCCTTATAGAGAGATGCGGTATACGGAATTAAGAAAATAAATATAATAATTGAAGCGGCGATTTTAAGTTTATTATCACCAAATCGTTTGCCAAAGAAATCGGGCATAGTTGCAGAATCGAGTTGTTGCGCCATAATGCGCGTTCTTCTTCCAAGTAACGCCCACGCGAGAAGAGAGCCTATAATTGCGTTTCCTATACCTATCCAAGTTGCGGCAATACCATATTTCCAACCAAATTGACCGGCATAACCAATAAAAATAACAGCAGAAAAATAAGACGTTCCGTACGCAAAAGCTGAAAGCCAAGGCCCTGCCTTTCTTCCACCAAGAACGAACCCACCAACTGTTTTTGCAGAAGCGCGACTTTTTACTCCGATAAATATCATAACGGCAAAATAAGCCACGAGTATTACTGCGTAAAGTATAACATCCATTATTTAACCTCAGTATGATTAATTAGTCATATTTGAGAATTATTATACTACATTGCAAAAAGTAAAGCAAACGGATTGCAAGGCTAGTTCTTTAATTTTTCTGAAATTTTATTAATTACTTTTTTCTCAAGTCTGGAAACGTATGAGCGTGAAATACCAAGAAGTTTTGCAACTTCAATTTGTGTGTACGGGATTCCGTCAACAAGACCGTAGCGCAGATTAATAACCTTTTGTTCGCGATCGGAGAATTCTTTTAGACACCTCTTTATCTTGGACATAATAATTTTGTTTTCAGCTTCAGCAACTACCGTTTCTTCTGATACTGAAAGAACGTCTAAAAGTTTTATATCATTACCGTCTTTGTCCGTACCTACACTTTCAAATAACGATACTTCATTGCGATGTTTTTTATTTGACCTTATGTACATTAGAATTTCGTTTTCTATACACCTCGCGACGTATGTTGATAATTGACTGCCTTTACCATATTCAAACGTCTGAACACCTTTTATCAAGCCTATGCTTCCAACAGAGATTAAATCGTCAGCCTCACCTGCTCCCGAGTATTTTTTTACGATATGAGCAACTAGTCTTAAATTATGTTTAATTAGTTTTTCGCGGGCATCCATATCTCCGTTTTTGCATGCTTCTACGTATATCTTTTCTTCTTCAACAGTAAGCGGTTCAGGATAAGAAGAATTATTTCTTACGTATGCCGTAAAGCAAAATACACGGCTTAAAAATGATAAAAAAGTTTCGAATATCATATTTCCTCCTCTTATATTTATGCTTGAATATATCGAATTTTGACTGCTTATGACAATATTTGAAAATTTTCAGCAAATAATACGGGAGAAATATATATCGTTGTTTTGTCTTAACAAAGCGAAAATGCTTGATTTTTTCCCAATAATATGATATATTATCAACACTTAAGGAGAGGTATCGAAGTGGTCATAACGGGGCTGACTCGAAATCAGTTTGCCTGCAAGGGCACGCAGGTTCGAATCCTGTCCTCTCCGCCAATCATAACCTAATCCGCACTCTGTTTCTGGGTTAGGTTATTTTTATTGATGTAAGGCAAAAGTGCAAATAAAGATTTATATTAAAAAAGAGTAGAATTATGAAAAAATCTACTCTTTTTTATGTCTTATTTTATGTCGTATGAATTATTTTACTTTCCAAATTTCTTTCGCATATTCCATAATAGAACGGTCAGAAGAGAATTTACCTGCGTTTGCAAGGTTCATAATACTCTTTGAGTAAAACTCGTCCGTACCGTAATCTGCGTTCGCAATCTTTTTGACTCTTACGTAGTCTTTAAAGTCGTAAAGGCTCATATACGTATCTTCACCGCGGAGTTTATCAAAAATCGAACGAAGCATACCTGTTCCATTATCGTTAAAAGTTCCGTTTATAAGGGTATCCATGACTCTATGAATAACGGGATCGTTATCATAATACTCCCAAGGATGATATCCCGGACGTCTTTCTTTGACTTCTTGAACGCTCGCGCCAAAAATATATTCGTTGTCAACGCCTGCTTCTTCGGCTATTTCTATATTTGCGCCGTCCATAGTCCCAAGAGTGACTGTGCCGTTAAGCATAAATTTCATATTACCTGTTCCTGAGGCTTCCATACCAGCTAGAGAAATCTGTTCGGAAATATCAGCCGCAGAAACGATATATTCAGCGTAAGAAACGTTATAGTTCGTCACGAAAACGACTTTCATTTTGTCTTTCATGGCAGGATCGCGATTTACCATATCAGCAATACAGTTTATAAACTTCATTATTGCTTTTGCGTGATAATATCCCGGCGCGGCTTTTGCTCCGAAAATAAAAGCAGTTGGTTTGAAATCGGGCATTCTTCCCTCTTTTATCTCAAAATAGAAATAAATGATAGAAAGGGCATTAAGAAGTTGACGTTTATATTCGTGCATACGCTTTACTTGAATATCAAAACAGAAGTTAGGATTTATATCAATTCCCTCGTGCTCTTTAATATACTTAGCAAGGCGTTTTTTGTTTTTGTATTTTACTTCCTTAAACTGCTTAATAAATTCAGGGTCATGAGCATACTTTGCAAGATTTTTAAGCTGAGAAAGGTCGGTAATATAATCGTTACCGATTTTACTTTCAATAAGATTACAAAGATTTGAATTACAAAGTTTAAGCCAACGACGAGGAGTTATACCGTTAGTTTTATTAATAAATCTATCCGGATACATTGCGTACCAATTTCTGAAAACGTCTGTTTTGAGAATATTTGTGTGTACAGCCGCCACGCCGTTTGTCATATGCGAAACATATATTGCAAGACGAGCCATATGAATTCTGCCATTTTCAAGTATGTTGTAATTCCAAGTATCAGGAACACGCATTGCAGAAAGTTCAAAATTGAGTTTCTTCTGTATTTCTTCAATGACGGCATATACTTCGGGAAGAATACGCTTAAAGAGTTCAATATCCCACTTTTCCAATGCTTCGCCCATTATCGTATGATTGGTGAAAGCAAAAGTCTTGTGCGCAATTTCAAACGCTTCTTCAAAAGTAAGACCTTCATGTTCTAGATTAAGGATCAGTTCAGGAATTGCAACTACGGGGTGAGTATCATTGAGTTGGATTGCTCTAAGATCGCCAAAATGTGAAAAATCTTGACCGTATTTCTTTTTGTAACTCTTGATAATATCCTTTATTGATGCGCTTACAAAGAAATACTGCTGGCGAAGACGCAAGGTTTTACCTTCTATTCTTTCATCGTTCGGATAAAGGACGTATGAAATTATCTCAGCAGAGTTCTTTTCTGAAAGAGCATTTGCATAATGCATATTATTGAACTCAATGTAATCAAGTTTATTTATAGGTTCACACTGCCAAAGTCGAAGAGTGTTTACGGTTTTTCCGCCGTAACCTATTACAGGAAAATCGTAAGGAACGGCTTTGACTTTCATATCAGCGAAAGAAACGATTTGCGTCAAATCATCGTGGCGAACTGACCAGGGATCTCCGCAGGTAGTCCAATCGTCAACAGTTTCAACCTGGAATCCGTTTACGAATAATTGTTTGAAGAGGCCGTATTTATAACGTATTCCATAACCGTTAAGCGGAACGTCCTCGGTTGCCGCTGATTCAAGATAACATGCGGCAAGTCTACCAAGACCGCCGTTTCCAAGCGCAGAGTCGGGAATTTCTTCAAATTTTCTTATATCAATTCCCTTTTCTTTAAGCAAGGTTTCAATTTCATCAAGGTAACCAAGATTAAGAAGGTTCGAAAAAACGGATCTTCCAATGAGATATTCTGCGCTCATATAATAAGCGCGCTTTTTATTTGATTGTTTTTCATCAGTTTCACGCCAAAGCACGTTAATGTTTCGCATTACGGATTTTGACAAAGCGTTATAAAGTTGCCTGTTCGTAGCCTCATCAAAAGTTGTTGAATAGTCATAAGAGAGCATTTGCTCCATAGTGTCGATAATCTTATTTGGCACTTCGTTTCTCCTTAAAAGTTCATCTGTTATATTTTATAGTAAGGTATTTAATTTTATTGATAACGTAATCCGTGGAATAGTTTTCAGGTATACGATAACTCCAATTTGAGATTGATAGCGTAGACGGCAAATTTATTCTTCCCCTATTGTCAATTTTCAACCAATCCTGCATGGAAATAATGGCAAGTCGCGCCTTTGATGCAAAAGCAAGAGCTATTATTGCATCACAAATCTCGGCATCGGAGTCCAAAGGCAAATCCATACCCATAATGAATAACTCATTACGTACAGCATTAACGAAGTCGTTACGATTTGGAAGTTCTTGTATGTATCCTAAAAGCGTATCGTTATCGTGTGTACCAGGATATACTATGCAGTTGTCATTATTATAGTTATGCGGGCGATATTCATTTGCGCTGTTATAATCAAAAGCGAACTGCAATATTTTCATCCCCGGATATCCAAGGTTCGCAAACATTTTGCGAGCCGAATCGTCTAAAATTCCAAGATCTTCAGCAATTACGTTTAATTCCCCTAAATCACGTTCTATTTCAACAAAAAGCTCTTCGGACGGAGCGCTTTCCCAACTGCCGTTTATTGCATTCGGTTCTCCCCATTTAATCTGATAATATCTGTCAAAGCCCCTGAAATGGTCAATTCTGATAATATCAAATAGTTCAAAATTTTTTTTAAACCTCTCTTTCCACCACGAATAATTATCTTTTGCCATTTCGTTCCAATTATAAATGGGATTTCCCCACAACTGTCCTGTTTGAGAAAAGCAATCAGGAGGGCATCCCGCAACAACTATTGGATTGAGATCTTGATCAAGTTTAAATAATTTCGGCATTGTCCAACATTCAACGCTGTCGTACGCAACGTAAATGGGAATATCGCCAATAATCTTTACGTCATGCGCATGCGCGTACTCAAGAAGTTCTTTCCATTGTTTTGCGTAAACGTATTGACACCATTGCCAAAAGAGTATGTCGTTTTCATTGTTCTTCTTGAAGTCTTCAAGAGCCTTTTGATTACGAAATTTGTATTCATTTGACCATTCGTTCCAAGGCTTATGATTATGCGCGGTTTTTATGCTTCTAAAAAGAGCATATTCTGAATAATCTCCTTTGTTTACGAAATCACAGAACTCTTTATCGCTTTTATTAAATCGCGAAAAAGCGATTTTTAATATATTAAAGCGAGTTTGGAAAAGATTTTCATAATTAATTCTACTGTCAACGGAAGTCTTGCAAGTATCTAATTCTTCTTTTGTTAATAACCCGTTTGAAAATAAGTCTTCTAAGTCAATGAAATACTCGTTACCTGCTTCTGAAGAACATGACTGATATGGGGAATCTCCATATCCTGTTGGTACTGTCGGTAATATCTGCCAATACTTTTGATGGGATTTATGTAAAAAATCAATAAACTTTTTTGACGGATTGCCAAGATGACCTATTCCAAAATTAGACGGTAAATTCGCTATATGTAGTAATATACCGCTTCCTCTTGTTATCATATATACTCACTCCCATCAATAATATAAAGAATTTTACCATTTTCGTAAAAGTAAGTCAAATATAATAACCTTATAATATTGATTAGTTTTTCATTGCTGAGAACCAAGTTAATTTATTAATAACTTTTTTCATTATAAAACGCAAAAGAGTTTCGAAAATTACGGAAAGTAAAATCGTTATTGTTATCCAAGCAAATAGCGTGGGAGTTTCTTGTAAAAAGTTTTGCTTTGAAAAATATATTTCACTTCCTATGCTTCTTACTGTATAAGCAAGAACTTCTGCCGAAATTACTGCCTTTATATTCATACCAAAAGTATTAGAAATGCTTGATAATGCGTATGGAGCAACGAGTGGTAAATAAATTTGACGAGCAGAAGTGAAGAAACCTACACCAAGCTCTGACAAAACGTCGTCTATTGTAGGGTCAATGTTTTCAGTTGCCGTTTTGATTTGTTCATAAATTATCGGGAAAATAAGCATAACGCCAATTATTGACGGAAGTATTTCCGATCCCACCCAGATAGTAAGAACTAGCGTTATTGCAACGACGGGAACTGCTCGCATCGAAGACACGATAGGTTTCATGGCGGAAGCAACTGCTTTATACTTCCCTGCGACTATTCCAAGCGCAATTCCAAGCGAAAAACCTATGATATATCCAATAAGACATCTCAAAAGCGTAAACGCTATTGAAACGTAAGTTGAACTTTTTATAATAAGATTTATAAACGCTAAAAATACGGAAGAAAATGTTGGAAGAGCAATAGCAAGATTCATTACACGCGCAATTAACTCCCATACTCCAAATAGTATGAGAGCCGATGCAATGGTAATTAACCAATATTTGTTTTTTGTAAAAAACTTTCTCATAAAATAAATAAATCGTCGCTAACGGTAATACCGAGTTTTTCTAGAAGGAATTTTACGGAATCTTTCGAGTCCGCTGAATTTTTGAACTTAACGTTCATTTTTGGAGCAGCCTGCGCAATAACGTTTGCGTTTAAAGTACTGTTCTCTATTGTTTTATCTTTCATAAAAGTAGGATCATCATTAAAAGTTTTTACGCTTTTACTGATTCTCTCATTAATAGCAGAAACAAGCGCTGAGTTATTTTCCGCCACGTCTGAGCGAACAAACATACCTGCCATAGGAAAATCTTTACCCGTAACAAGATTAAAGGCATTGCTTACGGAAGCAAGCACGTCAAATTTTGCTCCGCTATTTTTAAGCGCTGTAATTGCCGGTTCGCCGAGAACTGCCGTTACGGGAGTATTACTTTTAATCTTTTGCTGAATAGTTGACGCTTCAGAGCCGTTTATAGTCACTTGCGCATTCGCTTGCTTAAATAAATAATCAACAGTTTTTCCGGGGATTGCTTGAAGTCCAATCGTATCTATTTGTTTTTCGTCAAATTGAGAAAGAAATTCGTTAACGTTACTACCGAGTTCGTTGTATTTATTTTCATTACTAATTATATATAAAACGCCCCAGCTCGTAACGTTCATAAGTTTATAATCATACTTAGTAGAGTCTTTTTGCGCGGCGTTGTGAATATTTGCGCCGATATTAATGGGCGCAACGATAAACTCAGTTCCCTTAACAAACTCGGCGTTAAGTGAACTTTCAAGCGTTACGTTATATTCTATTTTCGCTTCGCCAAAGTTTTCACCCCACATATCCGCGAGAGCAACAACGGGCGCGCCGTCTGGCGCAACGAGATTAAACTCGCCCGCTTTTATAAAGTCGCATGCCGTAATCGACATAATTGAAAACAATAACGTTAATATTATTGACAAAGATATAAATATTTTTTTCATATACACTTCACCTTAACTATATTTTATATTGACAAGTTTTATATATTATAATATAATTATAAAAATAAATCCGTTGTAATTACAACAAAATGGTGAACTATGAAAGATATTTATAACAAAATTGTTGATTGCCAATTATTTAATGGGGTTAGTGATATAGAACGACTGCTTTCAAATTTCGACGTAATTATTAAAAAATACAACAAGGATGAAGAAATAATAGGATATGGAGATAATGTAAAAATCCTTATCGTAATTTCAGGAAGCCTTCTTACGGTGAGCGAGGATTGGCAAGGAAACAGAAACGTAATAAGTCATATTGGAAAAAGTGGAATATTTGGTGTTGCGCACGTGTTCTCAAACAGCAGATCTACGGCAAGAGTAGTGTGTGAATCGGATGCGGAAGTAGCAATAATTGGTATTCAAAAAGCATATCAGGACTTTCTCTCGCAAGATTACGGAAAATTTATTCACAACGCATTGTTGATTGTCAGCAACAACTGTATATCATTTCTTGAAAAAGTCGAGCATTTATCAAGAAGAAGTATGCGCGAAAAAATAATTTCTTATTTACAAGCCTGCCGTAGTAAACAGTCGAGCGACGAGTTTGAATTATCTTTTTTAAGGCAAGATATGGCGGATTACTTGGCTGTTGACCGTTCAGCGCTATCTGCAGAATTGAGTAAAATGAAAAAAGAAGGACTTATTGATTATAAAAAATCTTGGTTCAAAATAAAATTTAATGGATTAATAAAATAACCTTTCTATGATAGAAAGGTTATTTTCAAGAAAATATTTTATGATTATTTTACTCTGGACATATACGTTCCGGTTCTCGTATCTACACGGATTTTATCTCCGATATTTATGAAAAGAGGAACTTGTATGGGCGCGCCCGTTTCAAGCGTAGCGGGTTTATTACCTGCTTTGGAGGTGTCGCCTTGAATACCGGGCTCGGCTTCTGCGATCGTAAGTTCAACGAAATTGGGAGGTTCTACGCTAAAAGGCACTTCCTTGTACGACTGAATAGATACCATCATTTCGGGAATAATGTACTGAAGCGCGTCTTTGCATTCGTCAATATTTATATCAATCTGCTCGAAAGTTTCAGGTTCCATGAAATGGCAAAAATCTTCGTCAGCATAGAGGAATTGATACTCATGAGTTTCGATCTTTGCATCGAGGAATTTTTCCGTCGGGTTGAAAGATTCTTCAAGAACCTGTCCCGTTACGACGTTCTTGTATTTTGTTCTAACGAATGCCGAACCTTTACCCGGCTTAACGTGCTGGAAATCAACGACGCGGAAAACCTTGCCGTCTTTTTCAAAAGTGGTGCCTTTTCTGAAATCGCCTGCTACCATATATTGCTCCTTTGTTTGTAATTGCTATTATATTTATTATATTATAAGCGTTTTGGGATAATTTGTCAAGTTCTCTATACCGTCTTTTTTAATTACTACCATATCTTCTATGCGAACACCGCCAAAATTTTCTATATATAAGCCAGGTTCAACCGTTACGACTGCATTTTCAGGTAATGGCTGAGAATAAGTGCGTGAAAGATTGGGTTTTTCGTGAATTTTTATACCTACGCCATGGCCAAGCGAATGTCCAAATTCTTGCTCATACCCATTGGCTTTGAAAAATTCTCGCGCTAACGTATCAAGTTCACTCCCAGTCATTCCGGCTTTAATGTGTTTCAAAACATACACCTGCGCTGATTTTACTAAATCATATAACTCAATGAGTTTTTTGGGAGGTTCTCCATAGCAAAACGTTCTGGTCATATCTGAACAATAATTTTGATACTTTGCGCCAATGTCGATAAGTACGATATCCCCTTTTTCAAGTTTTCTATCCGACACGGTATGGTGACACTCCGCAGAATTTTCCCCAAAAGCAACGATATTATCAAAGGCGTTTCCGTCTGCTCCCGCAAGAAGTAATTGATAAGTTATCTCTGCGCTGAGTTCTCTTTCTGTCACACCAAGTTTAATTGTTTGTAACGCTTTCTCTAAGGCTTGCTCAGTAATGCGCTGGGCTTTTTTAATTTTGTTAATTTCGGCATCACTTTTAATTATTCGGAGTTCGTCTATCTCTTCACCTACGCTTTTAAGCTTAAACTCTGATAATTCTTTTTTTATTGCGTTAAAATTCGATACGGTAAGATCTGTTTCTTCATATCCTACGGTCTTAACTAAGTTATCCGATAAAATTTTTTTTACGTCAGAATATAAATCAGTTGGATTTGTTATTATAATTTCTATTCCTTCCGAATTATTTTTAGTTTCAATAGCATAACGAAAATCTGTAAAATAATATTTTTTATCTTTAAGCAAAAGCAATACGCCAAAAGACGTTTTAATTTGAGAAAAATAAAAACGGTTTGTGGGGCTGGTAATTATTATTGCATCAAAGTTATCGAATAATTTGTTTTGCATATCTATCATTAATTATTTATAAAAAGATTTATCATATCTCGCATGCTCATAGCGTCTTCGGCTTGCGTACCGTTAGACTCGCAAACGATATACGGCGTAAGTTTATAATCAGAAATCAGTCGCGCAAATCCCTCAAAATCAGGTCCGTAAATTTCATCAGCGAAAGTCAAGTGTTTTAATTCTCCCTTGCTTCCATACATTATTTTTGAAAAATGCACGTGAATATTTTTTGTTTTTAAGTCGCCCAGATTATCTGCGGTGTAGTCTATAATACGCTTATAATCGTCATATCCCTTTATTCCACCAAGCGTATAACTATTTATATGACCAAAATCATAACAAGGATAAAACTTTTCGCTGAGTTTACAAAACTCTACGATCTCCTCTACCGTGCCAATTTGATTGAGTTTCCCCATAGTTTCAGGGCAAAGAATAAAATCAAAATCAAGACTATCGAGTTCTTCAGCAAGACGGGCAATGTTTTTGGTCGCAACCGCAACGGCTTCAGCTCGTGAGACTTTACCGCAAGATGCAGGATGAAAAACGGAGCGTTTGCCACCAAAGTTATGTTCGGCAAGTATAGTGCTCTTTATGTATCCAAAAGATTTTTGAATCATATCTTCGTTTGGATTCGCGAAATTAGTATAATATGGCGCGTGAGAACTGATTTCAACGCCGTGCTTGGCAAATGCTTTGCCAATTTCTTTCGCTGAATCTTCTGAGATATGAACGCCTCTGCCGAAAGAATACTCAAACGCGTTTAATCCTTTATTCGCCACCCACTCACCCGCTTCTTTCGTACGAGTATGTCCTTCATCGTAAAAGGAAAGAGAATTTCCGCTTGGACCGATTTTAATCTTCATTTATCCACTCCAAATCTTTTTTAATTGCGTTTAATAATAACTTTTCGTTGGCAAACTTATTTACGCCTCTAAGGTATTTATAAAAATAAACTTTTATGTTTTGCCCCGTTAAAGTATGAAATTTTTCGTTTGGAACGTTAGTTTCTATTGCAAATTTGCTCTGCAAAAATGTAGGTCTGGGTCCGTAGTTTGTAACGGACTTATATGTATTTCCGTCAATAATAACTCTTGTTCCGTATACGCCATTACGTATCTTCATGGCAGTTAGCGACGGCTCTAAATTTGCCGTTGGAATACCAAGGTTCTTTCCTCGACCGTCGCCGTGAACTACCTCACCGCGAACGTGATACGGTTCACCAAGCAGTTTGTTTGCCAAAGAAATATTTCCGTTTTTTAGTAAATTTCGTATATTTGAACTACTTGCTCTAATGCAATCTACGTCTAATAACGGAAGTACTTCTAACTTTATTTCGTTTTCGGCGCACAGTTCGGCTAACACTTTAACGTCGCATCTGTCTGAACCAAAAGTATAATTTTCTCCGCATACTATATGGCGTATATTATAAATGCTTGTTAATTCCTCAAAAAACTCTTTTCCATTTAATTTATGAATTTTTAAAAAAGAAAGAGAAATGCATACGGACATACCAAGTTCTTCAAAGATTTTACGTCTTTCGTGATAATCGTATATTATTTCTTTTCTTGTCGCCATGTCAGAAAAGGTAGAAACGGCAGGCGTAAGATCGTGCTGAACGGAATATAAACGAACTCTATCAAGCAAGGTTCGATGTCCCAAATGTACCCCATCGAAAAATCCCAAAGCAAGCGAAAGTTCATTATTTATGGAATTTCCAAATTCTACCGTTTTAAGCATTATTATCCTCTTTCAAATACGTTTTGATTTTACAACCTTTTTCTGTATATTCTGCAATACCTATCAGTTCTTCTCGGCAAAATAAAGCAAATTTTTCATTTGGACAGTTTTCCAATAAAACAGGAACTCCATTTACAATTTTTTTGTATAGATTATCCGGGGCGTATACTTTCGGCATACTTTGAATCGCTGTTTGAAGCGGTATTATTTTTTCGGGAGATACTTCATCAAGGACTGTCGCAGTGTCTGAAAAATAACGCCCACAACGAGTGCGTTTTATCGACGTCATAATCGCCAAAGAACCGAGCTTTTCAGCAATATCGCGACAAATACTTCTTATGTACGTACCGGCTGAACAGTCAATACGAAAAAGGTATTCGTTCTCAGCAATCGTCCCAATAAGTTCAAGCGAGTTTATCGTAATAATCGCAGGTTTTAATTCTACCGTTTGTCCCATGCGCGCCAATTTATACGCTCTAACGCCTCCGACAGATTTTGCGCTATAAAGCGGTGGCAACTGCGCTTGTTCACCAATAAACGACGGTAAAATAGCGTTAATTTCCTGAACGGTGGGAAGGACTGTTGTCTCACCCGTAACCTCACCCGTAACGTCTATCGTGTCCGTCATCAATCCGAAGCGAAATGTTGCTTCGTAAGTTTTTGTTTTGGATAAGAAATAGTCAAACAGTCGAGTTCCTTTTCCAACGCCCATAAGAAGAACTCCTTCACCCATAGGATCAAGCGTTCCCATATGGCCTACTGCCCGAGTCTTTAAAATATGTTTGACTTTACCTACGATTTGGGCTGAGGATGCTCCGGGCGGTTTATAAACGTTTAATATTCCGTTCATCAATCCTCCGTATCGCGAATTGCCTTTAAGATTTTATCAATGACATCTTCTTTTCGTCCGTTGATTTTACAACCGGCAGCAAAAGTGTGTCCGCCTCCGCCAAAACAAGAAGCGACTTCACAAACATCGCGCCTGCGTGATCGGAAACTGATTTTATACTCTAAAGAGCGCTCCTCACACATACTAACGCCAATTTCCACACCTTTTACGGCAATGGCATAATCAATAATCCCTTCAGTATCATTAGACGCAAGTCCTACTTCGTCAAGCATTTCTTTCGTAATTGTAATAATACATACCTTCTCATCGTCATAAAAGCGCATTGCATTTATACAATTTGCAATAAGTTGCGTTTTGGCTTTCGTGCGCGTTCTGTATAATTCTGTTGATAATCCATAAACGTCAGCGCCGTAGTAGGCTAATTTATACGCTGTGTATAAAACTTTCGGAGTGGTATTGTTGTGCATGAAATGTCCCGTATCAGTAGAAAGACCGAGATATAAATAATAAGCAATTTTAGAATTTATAAGTTTCTCGGATTCTAATATATCAAAAACTATTTCGCAAGTACTCGATGCTTCAGCATTAACAAGATTGTACTTTCCAAAGCCTCTATGCCCTCTGTGATGGTCTATCCAGACCGTTTCCGTCGCAGATCTAAAAAACACGTCAAAACGACCTATTCTATCTTCGCTACCACAGTCAACGGCTATAAAAAGATCGTAATGTTTGCGAGTGATATTATTCCATACTTCAGAATTTTTCACAAAAGCATACGCTAGCGGAAGGGGCGATGGACTACCTACATCCGCTATTTTTCCTAAATTTAAACAATATTCCCTGATTGCAAAAGCAGACCCAATGCAGTCGCCATCGGGTCTTACGTGTCCTATTATAAGAACACTCTTTGCTTTATTAATCGCTTTCAGAATGGAATTCATTTTCAAGTCCCCTTAAAATTGAATCAATTTTTCTTCCGTACTCAGCAGAAGCGTCACTCTTAAAAACGAGTGTAGGAACAGTTCGCATATTCTTCATAGCGAACGAAAGTTCACGCTTTATAAATCCTGCCGAATTATTAAGCGCAGAAACGGTTTTTTCGGTATCATCAAAAGTACTGACGTAAACTGTGGCGTATCTCAAATCCTTTGAAACGGTTACTTCTGTAATGGTTGCAAGCGGTGATACGTCAGGGTTACGCAATTTATTTTGAATAATCAACGAAATGCTTTTTTGCAATTCACTTGCTGTTCTGTTTGTTTTATAACTCATTTGATTCTTTCCATAACGTAAGCTTCAATTTCGTCATCAAGAACGAAATCACTATATCCGTCGACAGATATACCGCACTCAAATCCCGTAGCGACTTCTTTTGCATCGTCTTTGAAACGTTTTAATCCGCTTATTGTGCCCTCATAAACAGTTTCGCCTCTACGTTTAACGAGTACTTTTGCGCCACGTTGAATTTTACCGTCAAGGACGTAAGAGCCCGCAACGACACCAACGCTGGAAATCTTAAAGATATTTCTGACTTGCGCTGTACCAATGTATACTTCTTGATACTTCGGCTCGGTCATGCCTGACATTGCAGATTCTACGGCATCTATAGCGTCGTAAATAACGCTGTACGAGCCGATATTAATTTTACTTTGCTCTGCTATAATTCTCGCTTCTGAATCAGGTTTTACGTTAAATCCTATGACCATAGCGTTAGTAACTTCAGCAAGCATCATATCAGATTTGTTTATCATACCTACCGCGCAATGAACGACGCTGACTTTTACTTCTTCGTTCACTAATTTTGCGATAGAATTTTTAAGCGCTTCGGCAGAGCCTTGAACGTCAGCCTTAATAATAACGTTAAGATCTTTAAGAGTATTGAGTTCAAAAGACTTAATCGCCATATCTTCAACGTGCGAAAGTCTATCTTTTTCAATACGACCTTCGGCTATTTCTTTTGCAGTTTTTTCGTCTTCTACTACCCACATGTCGTCACCGGCATTAGGAATACCTGAAAGACCCATAACTGAAACAGCTGTTGACGGAAGAGCAGTCTTAACTATTTTTCCGCTTGAATCAGTCATGCTACGTATTTTACCGTAGGTTGTTCCGCAAACGACAGCATCACCGCTTTTAAGAGTTCCGTTCTGTACGATAATGGTCGCGATAGGACCTTTACCGCGGTCAAGACGCGCTTCAACAATTGCGCCACGCGCTTTTCTGTTGGGGTTCGCTTTATAGTCGTTCAAGTCGGCAAGGAAAAGAATTTCTTCGAGAAGTGTGTCAATGCCAATTCTCTTCTTCGCAGATATAGGAACCATTCTGGTATCACCGCCCCACTCGTCAGTAATAATTCCGTGAACGGAAAGTTCCTCTTTGATTTTGTCAATATTTGCGGTGGGTTTATCAATTTTATTAATTGCCACAATAAGAGGAGCGTTCGCAGCCTTAACGTGATTAATTGCTTCAATAGTTTGAGGTTGAACTCCGTCGTCAGCGGCAACTACAAGAATTACAATATCCGTAATTTTCGAGCCTCGCGCGCGCATTTCAGTAAAGGCTTCGTGACCAGGTGTATCAAGGAAAGTAATAAGTCTCTTTTTCTTTTCATATTCCCAAGAAACGGAATACGCGCCGATGTGCTGTGTTATACCACCGGCCTCTCCACTTACTACGTTCGTTTTTCTTATAGCATCAAGAAGACTGGTTTTACCGTGGTCAACGTGTCCCATTACAGTAATAACGGGAGGACGAGGAAGGAGATCCTTTTCGTCGTCTACTTCGTCGTGCAATGCTTCTGCAAGTTCTTCTTGCGATTGCGCAAGTTTTTGAGTAAGCGTTACTCCAAAAGAATCTGCAACAAGGAAAAGCGTATCAAAGTCTACAACGGAATTTATAGACGTAATGGGCGCGCCACCCATCATAAGCATTTTCTTCATAATTTCCTGCGCAGAAACGCCGATAAGCTCGCTTAATTGTTTTACGGTAACTTGCGTTGAAGTAATCGTTACGTTATCAATTACCTTAGGTTCAGCAATAACTTGCTCAGTTTTCTTTTTATTCTTTAATTTCCTTACTCTTACTCTATCGTCGTCAATGTCGTCTTGAATAAAGCCTTTACGTATTAACGTACGCTTTGTCATTGACTTCTTTTCTTCATATTTTACTGTGTCTTTCTTTTTATCCGCCGTTTTTCTGGGTTTTACAATGTTGACTGTGGGAGGAGGTGTAGTCAACTTTGAGAGAGTAGGTCTGGGAGCAGAGGGAGTCTGAGGTGAAGTCGTTGCGCGTTGAGTGGGAGCAGTTTTGGTTTGAGTACGAGGTTTTTTAGGCTCTTGTTTAAGATTCACTACCCCTTTAACGTAACTCGGCGTATTATCCATACGCTTAGTTTTAACGGTAGCCATTGGCGTCGTCACGGTTTTTTGTTTTGAGTCAGAAACAGGTGTTTTAGGTTTCTCTACTTCTTTTTTAGTAGAAGAAGGCTTTTCTTTGCGCGCAATATCTGATTTGATTTCTACGTTTTCGGTTTTATCAACTTCAGTAGCGCGCTCCTCTGCTTTCTTCTTGTTTACGGTGAATGAAATATCTCTGCATGAGGAAAGAACGCTGACCACTTTTGTCTGCGCTTGCTCTATTTCTTTGCGATAAGCAAGAAATTCCCCACCAGAACTAACTTGAGCAATTAGTTTTTTAAGAAATTCTACTGAAAAAGTTTTAGTCTGTTTTTGCTCCTGTGCCATATTACCTCCCAAAAGTATTTATTACGGCGTCAGCCATGTTTTTGTCTAACAAGGCTATTATTTTACAGTTATTTTTATATATTAATTCTTCTAAGGTTTCGTTTAATTTTATAAACGGTATTGAATATTTTTCCGCGTAAGATTTTGCTTTTTTGTGCAAATTTTCGCTGGCATCTACGCTGATTAGAATCACGTATTTCTTACGCTTGCTTAATTCAATATTGTCAATGCCGTAGATCAGTTTATTTGATTTTACAGCAAAACCGAGATAACTTTTAAGTTTGTTCATTGCTTAATTGATCATAAATGGAATCGCTTGGCTGAACACCGAGAGATTTTTCCAAAAGATTGTGTTTCTTTGCCTTTGAAATACAGTTGATATCAGCGCAAATATACGCGCCTCTACCGTTCTTTTTTCCGGTTTTATCAAGCTCAATTGTATTATCTGAAACTAATACACATCTAATTAAAGCGCGCTTATCCTTCATCTCTCTGCAAGCAATACACATTCTTTGTGGAATTTTGCCCATATTATTCTAAGCCTCCAACGTCTGAAATCTCGTCGTCAGACACTTCATCAATGTCTTCGTCTATATTTTTGATTGTAGAATAAGGTTTTACGTCTATTTTCCAACCCGTAAGACGCGCAGCAAGACGGGCATTTTGTCCGTCACGACCGATAGCAAGGCTGAGCATATCGTCTTTAACGATTACTTTCGCGCTCTTTTCGGTTTCGTTAGCCTCTACCATAATAACTTTCGCCGGAGATAACGCTCTTGCAATATACTCAAGAGGATCTTCACACCAAGGGATAATTTCGATTTTTTCTCCGCCAAGTTCGGAAACTATCGCATTTACGCGCAGACCCCTGTTGCCAACACACGCGCCAACTGCATCAATGTTTGGATCATCGCTATAAACAGCCATTTTTGTTCTGAAACCGGGCTCTCTAACTAAGCCCTTAATAAGAACCTGTCCGGCTTTGATTTCGGGAACTTCCGCTTCAAAAAGTTTACGGACAAAACCGGGAACGGTACGAGAAACTTGTACCTGAGGTCCTTTCGTTCCCTGCTTGATTTTCTTAACGTAAATCTTAATGCGTTCTCCGACAGAAAATTTATCTCCGGGAAGCTGATCGGTTGGAGATAATACTGCTTCAAGTTTTTTAACTTCAACGTAAACGTACTTACCCTCTATTCTTCTTACTACGCTTGTAAGTAATTCGTCTTCTTTCTCAGACAATTCTTCGTATGCTACGCTATTTTCAATTTCTCTGAGTTTCTGTAAAATAACTTGTTTCGCATTTTGAGCAATAATTCTGCCAAAATCCTTACTATTGATTTCTTCGGTGATTTTATCTCCTACTTTATATTTCTTATCAATAATTTTAGCGTCTTCAAGGCTGATTTGCGTGTCTTTATCCTCTACTTCTTCCACAACGGTAAGAGTGGCAAGACAACGAATTGCATTGCGTTCGGGAACAAGAAGCACCTGAACTTCTTTTGCCATGCCAAATTGCTTTTTATATGCAAGAGCTAACGCATTTTCCAAAGTTTCAATAAAAACTTCCTTGGGTATTTTCTTTTCACTCTCAAGCAAATCAAGAGCGGTAAAAAAATCCTTATTTATCATTATATATTCCTCCGAAATTATTCCGATTAATCAAATTTTATAAGCGGTCGAACGAGAGCAATCCTCGTATTTTCAATCTTATTTTCAACGCCATTAATACTTATTAGCGTATATGCTTGCGTTCTTTCTATTAGTGTTCCTTCAAAAGTTTTCTTACCTTTTATAGGGGCGTATAACTTAATTTCAACGTCTTTATTGTAATTTCGCTCAAAGTCACGTAAGGTTTTGAACGGGCGATCCAATCCGGGAGAAGAAACCTCAAATACGTACGGTTTTCCGTTCGTAGGATCAAGTTCGTCAATAATTGGCTCAATCGCGTAATGAATTGCTTCACAATCGTTCAAACTAATACCGTCAGGAACTTTATCTACAAATATAGTAATGATTTTACTACCGTATTCAATACGTTCTTCAATATCAACAATTTCATAACCGAGATTAATAATCGTATCGTTTATTGCATTGTAAATCTGAGCGTTCATATTTCTCCAAAAAAGTTAAGAGCGGACTGCAAGCCCACTCTTATAGTTAAAACTATTTAAGTAAGCATATTATATCATATTAAGTATATAATTGCAAGCATTTTTATACAGAAGCAAGAATTTTAGCGTAGTTTTCCGCCGTAATAAAAGTTCTCGTGGGTGATTTAGGCGCGAACTTCTTAACAATGTTTATATCCGCCCACGACGTTATATCAATTACCGTAGGCTCCGGTATATGAAGCTTTTCAAAATACGGACGAATTACGCTGATGTTCAAATCAATTGGATGCGATACGAGAGTACAACCATTAAAGAATTTATAAAAGTCAGGAAGCACTTGATCAAACGTAGGACTTTTTTCTATTTCCGACTTCAAAAGCCCAAGCGTACCGCGAAATTCTTCACTAGGAAGTATTCCCGGTCTTACAAGAGAAGTCATATACTCAACTATTTGTCCACCTATGAGTTTGAAAGCAGAAAATTCGAGAAGTTCTCCCGTCGTAAATTTATTTTGTGACGTAGTGAGAAGACTAAATACTACAATATTATCAGAAGTCAAAGGAACACGCTCGGAATACAAATTCGTTTGAGAAAGCGTGACGTATTTTTCAGGCTTTGCAAATCTATACTTTTGAGGCGGAATCATTACTACCGGATTAATTTCAAATTCAGTTCTCTCACAACCAGAAAATCTGATTACTCTGAATTGCAATGAGCCGTCTTCTTTTTTTACGTCATAGTCAATAAAACCTTCGGATACTATATACGTATTATCTACGAAATACTTAATGATTTCATGGTTATTTTTTGGCGCGAAAAAAATACAATTGATTCTTGCAGTACCGTCATCAAGTACGAAAGTCACTAATTTGCCTTTCGGATTTTCTCCTTGTTTTTTTATCTTTTTTTCGTATTCAATGATTTTTACTTCATTAATCTCGCCATAAATAGTATAAAAACCGGGGGTTATGCAGTCTGAAATATACGAAGCAAGCGATGATACGTCTTTTCCGTACATGTGAGTAACGCCAACGGGTTTTATTACTCTGCCTTCGTTGGGACGCTCGTAAGAATATTTTATAACGTCTTCTAAATCGTTTAATCGTTTGTTGATCTCATCAATGTTTTCTTTTACGCCCACTAAATTAACGTCAAATTCTGAGAAGAATTTCAGTTTAAGATGTTGTTTTATACTGTTCAATAAATCTTGTTTGTTTATATACTCCACTACGCCGTCGGGTAAAGTAAAAGTCAATGACTTGTTCTCAGTAGATACGTTTACGCAATCTTTTTTCAGCGCAGAATAAACGAGAGTACTCTCTTTTCCAATAAATTCGAAAATCGCTTTTTCTATTTCTCTTGCAGAAAAAACGGAAGCGTATGCCTTAATCTCAAAAGGCACGGAAGGTGGTAAAAGTTTTGATACAGCCATGAGGATCAAAGACTTGTCCCGAAAATAGTTTTCCTCAAACTCTTTTTTGTAAACTATTTCAAAAGACACCTTCAACTTAATCGAATCTACGACCGCCGAGATGAAATGAATATAATCAAATTGTGGATTATTTTCTATGAACTTTTTGTTAAAATCAATCACTAATTAATTCTCTGAGTATATTAAAGAAAATTTCTTCTGCATCTTCCGTGCGAGCCGTAAGAAGAATTTTGCCGTTTTTAAATACTACGGCCTTGTCTTTTCCGCCTGCAATTCCAAGGTCAGCGTCCGAAGCTTCTCCCGGACCGTTTACAGTGCACCCCATAATTGCAATTTTTAATTTTTTATTTATATTATTCGTCAACGCTTCTGCCTTTTTTGCAATGCGTTCCAAATCATAATTACAACGCGCGCAAGTAGGACAAGATACTATTTCCACAAAGTTTTTTTTGCTTGATGTTGCTTTAATAATATTTTTAGCCACTAACACTTCCTGAATAGGGTCGCCCGTTAATGACACTCTTATCGTATCTCCGATACCGTCAAGGAGCAAAGAGCCAATGCCGATAGACGATTTTATTATTGCCAGATCCCCTATTCCGCTTTCTGTAATCCCAACGTGTAAGGGATAAGGAGAACTTTCGTAAAGCATTCTGTAAGCCAAGGAAGAAACGCGAATATCGCTTGATTTTACGGACACTACGATGTCATAAAAATCGAGATCTTCAAGTAGTTTTATCGAACGCATTGCGCTTTCCACAAGAGCCGAAGCCGATGCTCCGCCATGCTTTTGTTTAATGTCTTTTTCGAGCGAACCGCCGTTTACGCCTATGCGAATAGGACAGTTATTTGCTTTGCACGCCGAAACCAATTCGTTAAGTCCTGACGTTGAAGTATTGCCGGGATTATATCTGATTTTATGAAAGCCTACGTCTGCGCAAGCAACTGCAAGTTTATAATCGTACTGAATATCTGCAACCAGAGGAATATCGATGGCTGATAAAATTTTTTTACAAACGCTGACGTCCATTTCATCTCTGACGGCAATACGGGCTATATCACAGCCGACGCGCTTTAATTCCAACAATTGATTCAACGTCGCGTTAAAGTCTGCCGTATCGGTAGAAGTCATAGACTGAACCGTTACAGGTTGATTACCACCGATATTTACGTTTCCGATTTTTACTATATTTTTCATCATTGCAAATACCTCATAAATATTCCTACGACGTCAATTATAAGAACGAAGGCAAGGAGCATCAATAATCCTACTGTGTGTATATATCCTTCTATTTTTCTGTTGATTGGTTTTCCACGCAACCACTCGATTATTGTAAATATTGCTCTTGCTCCATCCAAAGAAGGAATAGGAAAAAGATTAAAAATGGCTAAATTGCTTGCGATAAGCGGTAAAAACAACAAAATATACCGCCAATCCAACTCTGCATATGTTGCCATTGTCGTTACCGTACCTATCGGACCTGATAATTCGGTCAGAGGAATCTGCCCCGTTATTAATTGACCAAATGAGCCGATAATCATGCCGGAAAGCTTGAACGTATAAGGAAAGGACATGCCAAACGCATATTCAAAAGACACGCTTTTCACCGTATTGCTTGACGTAAAACCAAACAACTCCTTACTTACATATTCACCGCTTTCAGTTTTAATTGAAACGTTCTGTTTCGCAATATAAACGTCTTGTTCTTCACCGTCACGCAATATTGTAAACTTTAAGCTCTCGCCAAGTTTATTATTTGCCGTTAATTCACTGAAAGAGTTCATAACGTTAATATCAACGTCGTTGATTGCGATTATCTCATCGCCTGTTTCAAGAGCAGAAACATAACTTTCACCCGTAAACGGATTATCGTATATTTCGACAACCGTAGGCACGGCATAACCAACGGCAAGAATATAAATAAATGAGAAAAAGAAAGCGGAGAATAAATTGAGTAGCGGACCTGAAAGTAAAACGATTAATCTTTTCCACGGCTTTTCTGAGTTAAAGGGCTTTTTATTTGCGGGAATAGTATTTTCATCGCTTGCGTCACCTTTTTCATCATAAAACGCGCAATATCCACCAAGTGGAAGTACACCTATTGAAAATACTTCGTCAGTTTTCTTTGATTTTCTTTTGAATATTTTTGGACCAAAGCCGATGGAAAATTCGCTTATATCAAAACGCAATAGTTTGGCAGACAAATAATGACCAAACTCGTGTATCGTTATCATTATAAGCAAAATCAATATTGCCAAAATTACGTATAGAAAAATCATTTTCAGCTATATTTTCTCCTAAAATAATTTGTGATATTTTTATTCAAAGCGAGCAAATATTCATAATCGAAAGTCGTCTCTATTTCGTTTATGCTCAAAGCCTCCTCAATTATACCACATATATCCGTAAATTTGATTTTATTTGATAAAAACAATTCAACCGCCACTTCATCAGCCATGCTGTATATTGCAGGCGCGTTACCGCCAATATCAAGACACTGTTTTGCGATTCGCGGAGCAGGAAAACGCTTTTCATCAGGTTCAAAAAAAGTAAGAGGTTTTTTAAAATCAAAGGACTTTACGAACGGATTGTCAATCCGATCAGGATAAGTTAACGCATACTGAATAGCCAGCGTCATGTTCGGATAAGACATTAGCGCAACTGTAGAGCCATCATCATATTCGACCATAGAGTGTATTACGCTTTCCGGATGAATTATATAATCCACTTGCTTTTCGCCAAACAATCTTCGCGCTTCAATAATTTCAAGACCTTTATTTACCATTGTTGCGCTGTCTATTGAGATTTTTTTACCCATATTCCAAGTCGGATGCTTTAATGCCTGCTCAGGGGTAATATCGTGTAAATTTATGTCCGAGGAAAAGAATGGACCTCCGCTTGCTGTAAGAATTATGCGTGAAACATCCTTATTCCCTAACATTAAGCATTGAAATACGGCAGAATGTTCGCTGTCTACGGGAATAATTTCGGAGCCGTACTGACTTGCCATATTCATTATTAAGTCGCCTGCGCAAACTATTGCTTCTTTATTTGCTAACGCTATTCTCTTACCCTTTTTAATTATGTTTATAAGCGGAGGCAATGCGGATATTCCCGAAATTGCAACAACATAGATATCCGCATCGCAATCATTTGCAAGCGATGATAAATCAGAAAAATATTCGTATTTAGCGCCCGAACTGAATTTTTCATTTGCTCCAACGTAGTCAGGCGAAAACTCACGTATTTGCTCTTTCAATAACGTAACGTTATTCCCTGCGGTTAAAGCAATAATTTTGTAATCTTTGGGAAAACGGCGCACAACGCTTAACGTTTGTACGCCGATACTACCCGTGCTTCCGAAAACAGCTACAGTTTTCATAACACCTCTCTAACTAAAATAAACGACCATAGTAATGAATAAATAACAAACCATTGAGGCAAGCATTATTCCGTCTATACGATCAAGAACACCACCATGGCCGGGGATCAGCGTTCCATAATCCTTTATTTCACAAAATCTTTTTATATACGATGCGATCAAATCGCCAACTTCAGTAACAAAAGCAATGCATAATCCAAGCGAAAGATACAAGGCCAGACTTATCCATATATTTTCATTCAGTCCCGAAAGACCCATAAAGCCCGTAAAGGACAGTCCCCAAATGATTGCCGCGCCTATGACACCGCCAAACAAACCGCCTATTGCGCCTGAAATGGTTTTTTTCGGACTTATGTGCGGAGCGAGTTTTGGACCTTTGAAAAGTATACCAACGAATAATGCCATTATGTCCGTACATGAAGCGCAACCAAAGGTCATAATGATAGCAATAGGTTTATAGTTCGGGAGAAAACTTCCCGTAAGCGCATAGGGATCATAATACCAGCCGTCAAAAGCAAGCCCTCTCGTTGCGCCCGGAAAATAGTTTAATCCCAAAAAATAAACCATAATTGCAAGCGGATATATCATACAAATTAACGTACTGATTACGTTCTCGAAAGAATGTTTCGCGCTTGCCATATTGACGATAAAACACACGATAATCATTGCAATCATTACAACAAAATATGAAGTAATTCCACCAAAACCATTGCCCGAATTGGCGTAAGCGTTAAATTCGTGTACAAACTTAAATGCGGTATAACCAATAAAAATAAAAATGGCAAGTAAAGGAAACATAGGCTTTGAATATTTGTTGCCTATCGCTTTTGACATCTCATACGCGGCGCCAAGCATCAAAAGAAGTATAAATGCATCGTAGAATTCTTTTGCGACGTATTGCGACAAGAACATCATACCTGCCATAATAAAAAGTATTATAAGTCCGAATTTAACTCTGCTTTTCATCGTTATATTTTACCGAATCTCCTATCAGTAATTGCATAATCATTTAGTATATTTTGTAACTCGTCTGTTGAAAAATCAGGCCATAAAGTATCTATAAAATATATTTCCGAATAAGCAATCTGGAACAATAAAAAATTGCTTATTCTATGTTCCCCTCCCGTTCGTATAAGTACGTCAGGATCGGGCAAGTTTTTTGTATATAAAGCAGATCTGAGTTCTGCTTCGCTGACACACGACTTATCTACGAAAGAATTTATGGCTCTAATTATTTCCGATCTTCCACCGTAATTAAAACAAATATTCAAGCATTTGTCAGAATTTACCAAAGAATATTGTTGAATCAACGATTGTGTTTCTTCGTCAAAAAAGGAAATATCTCCAAAGACATTAAAGCCGATATTTTTTTTAATTAAGTCCGGCACTTTTTCTATCAAATAGTTTTTGAACAAAAGAAGTAACCCGTCAACTTCATTAATGGGTCTATTCCAGTTTTCAGTTGAAAACGCAAACAAAGTCAGCGTGTTTACACCGAGATTAAAAAGATAATCCGTAATGATATCTATATTTTTTACACCCGCAATATGACCTACGCTTCTCGGCAAAGAACGTTTTTCAGCCCATCTACCGTTACCGTCCATAATAATTGCAACGTGTTTGGGGATTGCGTTAGATTTCAAGGATTTCTTTTTCCTTATTTTTGCTCATATCGTCTACTTGCGCGATATATTTATCGAGAGCTTTTTGAACATCTTTTTCAAAGCCCGTCAATTCGTCTTCTGAGAAATTGAGTTCTTTTTTAAGTTTCTTTGCTTTATCAAGAGCATCACGACGTTCGTTTCTCAATACAACCTTACTGTCCTCTGCCATTTTCTTAACCTGCTTTACAAGGTCCTTACGACGTTCTTGGGTAAGCTGAGGGAAAACAAGACGAATAAGTTTACCGTCGTCAGAGGGATTAATTCCAAGGTCAGAAGCAACGATTGCCTTTACCGTTTCTTTCGCCGCGCTTCTGTCAAAGAGATTTATAACGAGCATGCGGGGCTCGGGAACGGAAATATTCGCCATTTGTTTAAGTGGCGTAGGAGAACCGTAATAATCGACCATAATATTGTCGAGAATTTTGGGGTTAGCGCGACCTGCACGCACGGTTATATATTCGCTCGAAAGATGATTAACAGCCTTTTCAAGTTTTTCTTCCAAATAAAAAAGTTCTTCTTCAAGTTCGGGTAACATAAAAATCCTCCATATAAATATTATATCATAAAGTATATATAGGTGGCAACTTATTTAGCCAATATAAGTTCCGATTTTTTCTCCCATAGCAGCCTTAACAATACTATTAGGTTCATCAAGAGCAAATGTAATAATGGGAATATTATTTTCCATACAAGTAGTAACTGCGGTAGTATCCATATGCGCAAGTCGTTTATTAATTATATCCATATAAGTTAATTGATCATACTTTTTAGCATTTGGATTTTTTCTGGGATCGCTGTCATATACACCGTCTATATTCTTCGCCATCAACAAAGCGCCTGCGCCAATTTCCGCCGCTCTGAGCGCTGCGCCGGTATCCGTAGAAAAATAAGGATTGCCCGTGCCACAAGCGAAAAGAACGATTCTTCCCATTTCAAAGTGTCTAAGCGCTTTTCTGAAAACAAACGGTTCTGCTACTGACGGCATTGATAATGCGGTTTGAAGACGGGTTTGAACGCCTTTCTTTTCAATCGCGTCTTGAAGAGCAAGGCCGTTCATAACGGTGGCAAGCATACCCATATGGTCAGCGGTTACTCTGTCCATATTTGTTCCCTGACGTCCACGCCAGAAATTTCCGCCTCCCATAACAACAGCAACTTCTATTCCCTGATTGTGAATTTCAACAATCTGAGAGACTACGTGTTCTACCATTTTTGCATCTATACCGGTACCATTTTCACCAGCAAGCGCTTCTCCACTGATTTTCAAAAGAACTCTTTTATACATAACTACTCCTCTAAGATTTAACTTTTAAGAAAAAGGAACACTAAAAGCGTGTTCCTTTTGTTTTTATTTTCCGGACATTTTTGCAACTTCTTCTGCAAGGTTATCTACTTTCTTTTCAAGGCCTTCGCCCATTACTAAACGAACGAACTTGTTAAGTTTGATTTTGGTATCCGTTGCTTTGGAAACGTTTGCAACAAGCTGTTCAACGGTAATTGATGAATCTTTTGCAAAAGGCTGATCCAAAAGACAAATTTCTTTAAGGCTCTTTTTAAGTCTGCCTTCAAGCATCTTTTCAAGAATTGCATCGGGCTTATTTGCATTTTTGGGATCGTTCTTAGCTTGAACGAAAAGAATTGCCTTTTCCTTTTCAATATATTCGGAAGGCACTTCGGAAACGTCAACGTGCGCGGGAGAGAATGCTGCGATATGCATTGCAATATCATGAGCCATTTCTCTGATCTCATTGCTTGCGGGCTTGTCTGTTTCAACTTCAAGCATAACGCCGATTTTTCCGCCGTTATGAAGATATATTTCTTCTACGCCTTCGCTTACCTGGAATTTCTCAAAACGACGAGTAGTAATCTTTTCACCGCACTTTGCAGTTTCTGCATTCATAAGTTCAGTTACAGTACTGCCGTCTACTTTGGTTTCAAGAAGTTCTTCAACGCTTGCAGGGTTTGTATCAGCGACAGCTTTAGCAACTTTAACCACAAGATTTCTAAATCCATCGGTATTTGCAACGAAATCGGTTTCACAGTTAAGTTCTGCAAGTACGCCTACGGTGCCTTCGGTATATCCGCCGATAAGACCTTCGCTTGCTATACGGCTTGCCTTCTTTGCAGCGATACTAACGCCAATTTCTCTGAGATATTCAATTGCTTTTTCTTTATTACCATCGGTATGAACGAGCGCTTTTTTGCAATCCATCATACCTGCGCCGGTAATTTCACGAAGTTCTGCTACGTCTTTTGCAGTAAAGTTCATAATTATTCCTCCATTATTCTTCTTCTGCGACGGGTTCTTCCTGCGCAGGAGCTGCAACTACTGCTTCTGCGGCAGCAGCGCGCTTTGCGATAAGCGCTTCTTCACCTTCTCTGGATTCGATAATCGCGTCAGCCATTGCGCCAGCGATAAGCTTGATTGCGCGGATAGCGTCATCGTTTCCGGGAATAACGTAATCTACTTCATCAGGATCACAGTTGGTGTCTACGATACCAACGATGGGGATATTGAGTTTACGCGCTTCTGCTACTGCAAGATGCTCTTTCTTCGGATCTACTACGAAGATTGCTCCGGGAAGAGTGCGCATATCCTTGATACCGCCGAGATTGGTTTCAAGCTTATCTCTTTCCTGAGTAAGTTGCATAACCTCTTTCTTGGGAAGAAGAGAAAATTCATTCATGCTCTCCATAAGGTTAAGCTTGTTCATTCTCTCGATTCTCGATCTGATAGTTGAGAAGTTCGTGAGAGTACCGCCGAGCCAACGGCTGGTAATGTAGTACATACCGCAACGCTGTGCTTCTGCTGCGATTGCTTCCTGAGCCTGTTTCTTCGTGCCTACGAAAAGGATAGGCTTGCCGGTGTCAGCAACGCTCTTGATGAAATTATACGCTTCATCAATCAAGTCTACGGTCTTTTCAAGGTTAATGATATAAATATCATTTCTTGCGGTGAAGATGTACTTCTTCATCTTGGGGTTCCACTTTCTGGTAGCATGACCGAAGTGAACGCCTGCTTCGAGCAACTGTTTCATTGAAACTACGTTTGCCATAATGTTTGTTCCTCCTGTTATTCCTCCCCGATGCTTTGATTTTATCCTTATAGAACGGTCAATTGACCGCACAGTCGCGGACAGCAATCGAGTGTGTATTCAAACGCAAGTATTATATCATAATAAACACCGAAAAGCAAACGTTTTTCGGTGTTTATACTTATAATTTATATATTTTTTGGTAAATACTTTATTCCTTATCAGCGCATTCGTCCGCAGAATCACATCCCTCGCAAACACCGTCGCAATCGCTATCCGCAGTCGCACGCAAAAATTCCTCAAAGACTGCTTCTTGTATTGCTTCATCTTCAACAGGATAGAAGAAATCGTCTTCTTCCCCTTCAGTTTCCTCGATTCTGAAAATAACAACTTCGTCGTCTGCAATATCCTCTATTTCCTCAGCAGGTTGAAGCAGAGCATACAACTGTCCCTCGTATTCAACAACGGCAACCTCATAAAAATCCATGGGTTTGTCATTTTCATCAAAAAGAGTGATGATCTCTTCATCTTCAATGATTTGTACTTTTTCGTCCATTTTCTTACTCCTTCCGCAATGATTTTGCGTTCATATAGTCGTTTAATATTATTTGAGCCGACAGTTTGTCGGTATATTTTTTCATATCTTTTTTCTTTATTCCGCCTTCGCTTAAATATTCTTCCGCTTGGACGGTTGTCAATCTTTCGTCATAATAAATTATGGGTACGTTCGTTACTTTTTCAAGAACTCTGCCAAACGTGCGTGTTTTAGACGCTCTTATTCCTTCGGCGCCGTCCGGCATAAGTGGTAATCCAATAATAATTTTGCGGATATTATCCCGAATTACTATACTTTCGGATACGGAAATTGCTTCTTTCATACTCTTTATTCTTACGGATTCAAGCGGATAAGCAATAATTTCCATATCGTCGCATTCTGCAAAACCGACGTACCTATCTCCATAATCAATGCCTAACATCTTCATTATTATGATTATACCACATTGTCACGTTTATGTAAACAGTTTTTTTGAAAATTTTATGAAAAAAACCTGCTTAAAGCAGGTTCTTTTACTTAATCTTGCGCATTGTCGCATTGACAATCTTCTGCGTAGTCACAACCGCATTCACAGTTGCTGTATTTAGACGTTTGACGCTTCATTTCTTTGATTTTGGATTCAACAATATCGCTAGCGTCATCAATAAGTTTTGCGCAAGGCTTACAGTTTCTGGCTACGAACGCACCTATAATAAAGCCCGTCATCATACCACATAATAAATTTTTCATATGCACCTCCGTAATAATATTTTTTACGCAGGCGGAAAAAGTTATGCGTTATTGCCCATTTTATAATTTTCCAAATAATTCTTAATCGCTGCCTTGATTGCGCCTTCGGCAAGTACCGAACAATGAATTTTTTGCGCAGGTAAACCGCCGAGTTCTTCAACTACTTCTTGATTCGTTATTGCAAGAGCCTCATCAATCGTCTTTCCTTTTATCATTTTCGTAGCGATTGAAGAAGTCGCAACTGCAGCCGCGCAACCGTAAGTTTGAAATTTTACTTCTTCGATAATCCCATTTTCAATTCGCATTGATATTTTCATTATATCACCGCATGAAGCGTTGCCTACTTCGCCTACGGCGTTTGCATTTTTAACTTCTCCAACGTTGGACGGCGAAATAAATTCCTTCATTACTTTTTCATTATACATATATAAATACTCCTTATTTTTTTGTAAGCGGACTCATGAGTCTGAGTCTTTCAACTGCTGATTTGAGATTATCTACCACGTAATCAACGTCTGAAATAGTAGTATCTTTTCCAAACGAAAATCTGATTGAGCCGTGAGCAATTTCGATAGGAACTCCTATCGCCATCAAAACGTGTGAAGGCTCAAGAGAACCTGACGAACACGCTGAACCTGACGAACACGCAATGCCCATAAGGTCGAGAGATAAAAGTAAAGACTCGCCTTCAATATACTCAAAAGTTACGTTTGCGTTACCTACAACCCTGTTTTTCATACCGCCGTTAATGCGGATATGAGGAATTTCACTCTTTATACGATCAATGAAATGATCGCGCGCCTGACGAATTTTCGCATTGTTTTCTTCCATTTCTGCTACGGTATATTTCAATGCAGACGCCATACCAACTACTGCAGGAACATTAGTAGTTCCGCCACGCATGGTACGTTCTTGATGACCGCCAATCATAAACTTATCCGGTTTTATTCCGCTTTTAACGTAAAGCACGCCCACGCCTTTCGGACCATATATTTTGTGACCAGAAAAAGACATTAAATCGACGTTAGTATCTCTTACGTCCGCCTTTATACTGTTCATCGCCTGAACGGCATCCGTATGGAATAGCGCGCCGTACTCGTGAGCTATCTTAGCAAGTTCTTTTATAGGTTGAATTGAGCCAATTTCATTATTTGCAGTCATTATGGAAACGAGTACGGTTTTTTCTGAAATAGCCTTTCTTAAAACGTCTTCTTCTATTATCCCATCTGAATTTACGGGAAGATAAGTGACTTCGAAACCGTGGTTTGACATATATTTGACTGACTCCAATATTGACGGATGTTCAATCGCAGATGTAATTATATGGTTTCTTCCGGAAATTTTTCCATAGCGGACGGAAATCCCTTTTATTGCCCAATTATTTGCCTCAGTTCCGCCCGAAGTAAAATACACTTCCGTACGCTTGGCGTTTATACACTCGGCTATAGTTCTGCGAGCATTATCAACGGCATAACTTGCTTCTTGCCCAAACGAATGAACGGAATTTGCGTTGCCGTATACGTCAGTCAAATAAGGAATCATATCGTCGAGAACCCTTTTATCAAGCGGTGTGGTCGCCGAATAATCAAGATAAACTTTTTTCATATATCCTCCCGCTTTAAGGTAATGCTTCCGAGCGAATTCATTTTAAAGATTCGGTCAATATTTTCTTTGATTTGCAAAAAAGTTGATTTGTCAGGACAAACTTTGTCACACCCCTCTCCGCAACCCGTTTCAAACTCGTCGTTGACGGCTTTTAAGATATCGTACAACGAAATTTCTGACGATTTACGCGCTAGTTCGTAACCACCGCTCATACCTCTCGTACTAAGAAGTACTCCGCCTTTAACTAAACTTGCAAGAATTTGTTCGAGATATTTTTCGCTGAGATTGCTCTTTTCTGCAATAAGAGAAAGAGGCATAGGTACCTTTTCACCTACGCTGATCAGAGAACAAACTCTTATTCCGTAAATTGCTCTTGACGAAAGTTTCATAATTCCTACCTTTTTACTATGCTATTTTATCATACAACTTCTGATATGTCAAGAAAATAACATAGTAAAACGATAGGATATTAAAAGTTCTGTAACTATTTTATCGTTACAGAACTTTTAATTGATTATTTATGTTATATCAAATCAGGATAAAGCGGGAACGCCTGGCAAAGTTTTGCTACTTCTGCGCTTACGTATTCAAGAGCAGATTCTTTTTCTTTTATAACCTTGCTGATAAGTTGAGCAATTTTGACCATTTCCGGTTCTTTCATACCGCGAGAAGTAGCGGCAGGAACGCCTACTCTGATACCGCTTGTCACGAAAGGCTTCTGTGGATCGTTGGGGATTGCGTTTTTATTTACGGTAATATGACATTCATCAAGAAGATGTTCGAGTTCCTTGCCCGTAACGTTGTTCTTTACGAGTTTGATAAGCATAAGATGATTGTCCGTACCGCCCGATACCATATCAATATCCTGACGCGCAAATTCTTCTGCCATAGCCTTTGCATTTTTTATTACTTGATTCTGATAAGCCTTAAAATCGTCCGAAAGCGCTTCCTTAAAGGACACCGCCTTGCCCGCAATGACGTGCATAAGAGGTCCGCCTTGAGTTCCGGGGAAAATGGATTTATTGATTTTTTTAGCAATTTCTTCGTCGTTACATAAAATCATACCACCGCGAGGTCCTCTAAGAGTTTTATGCGTAGTCGTAGTAACAACGTCAGCGTAAGGGAACGGAGAAGGATGCTCACCTGCTACGACAAGCCCTGCAATATGAGCAATATCAACCATAAAGTACGCGCCTACTTTATCGCAGATTTCACGGAAACGCTTGAAATCAATCGTTCTCGGATAAGCGCTCGCGCCGGCAAGAATAAGTTTCGGTTTGCATTCAAGCGCAAGGCGTTCTACTTCATCATAGTCAATGGTCTCTGTTTCATCATTAAGACCGTAAGGTACGACGTTATACTGTTTTCCGCTATAATTCACAGGACTGCCATGCGTAAGGTGTCCTCCGCACGCAAGGCTCATGCCCATATAAGTATCTCCCGTTTCAAGAAGGGCAAAGAAGGCAGCGTGATTAGCGTTAGCTCCGCTATGCGGCTGAACGTTAGCGTAATTGCAATTAAAAAGTTTTTTAGCGCGCTCAATAGCGAGATTTTCCACTTCATCCACATAAACGCATCCGCCGTAATAACGCTTTGAAGGATAGCCCTCTGCGTACTTGTTGGTAAGATGCGATCCCATAGCGTTCATAACGGCTTCGGACACGAAGTTTTCACTTGCAATTAGTTCGATATTTCCCTGCTGACGTCTTAATTCTTTCAGCATTGACTCTGCAACTTCTGCATCTGCATTTTTAATGATTTCAAAATTCATTTTATACTCCTTAGTAAGGTTATTTTCAATTATATATTTTTCAATAAATATTCGGAAAGATCTGCTATATTAATTTCCTTCTCTGTTCCGTCCGAAAGTTTCTTGATCTTTATCGTTTGCGAATTAATTTCGGATTCTCCTATCACTATTCCATAATTCGCGTTTATTTTGTCAGCATACTTAAATTGCGCTTTAAGGCTTTTCCCCGACATTTCCGTATCCGCAGAAATACCGTTATTTCTGAGAACGTTAACTAATTTCATACAGTAATCAACGTACTCGGCTGACTGACTCATAATATAGACGTCCGGATAACGCCTTCCAAAATCAACGTTTTGCGCTTCCATCAACATAATAAGACGTTCAAGCCCCATTGCAAAACCTACGCAACCCGTCTGTTTCCCACCCATCGAAGCAATGAGATTATCGTATCTTCCACCTCCGCAGACAGTACCTTGCGCGCCAAGTTCAGTAGTTACAAACTCAAAAACGGTACGGGTATAATAATCAAGACCTCTCACTATATTTTGGTCTATGACGTACGGAATCCCATGATCGTTTAATAATTGACAAAGTTTTTCGTGGTGAGCCTTGCAGTCGTCGCAAAGATATTCGGTAATTTTGGGCGCGCCAAGTCCAATTTCTTTGCAGATTGGAGATTTGCAATCGAGGAGTCTTAACGGATTACGTTCAAAGCGATCTTTACAAGTCGAGCACATTTCATTGAGCCGTGACTTAAAATATTCCTTTAATGCGTTCGTATACTCTTTTCTACACTTGGGACATCCTATCGAATTAAGGCGCAAGACAATCCCTTTAAGCCCGAGGGAAAGCAAAGCGTTATAAGCAAGGGATATGCAGTCCAGATCAAGATATGGCGTAGTGGCGCCGTACACTTCTATTCCAAACTGATGAAATTCACGAAGTCTACCCGCCTGCGGTCTTTCGTATCTGAAACAAGGCGTAATATAGTACATTTTCAGCGGAAGTGAAAGAGCATCAAGTGAATTTTCAATAAAGCTTCTTGCGACAGGGGCAGTACCTTCGGGCTTGAGAGTTATTGATCTTCCGCCTTTATCTTCAAAGGTATACATTTCCTTTGAAACGACGTCTGTTTCATCACCGATAGAACGTACGAAAAGTTCGGTATGCTCAAATACGGGAGTTCTTATTTCCCTTGCGTTGTATAAGTCTGCGACTTTTCTTAACGTGGCTTCAACGTATTGCCACTTATAACTTTCAGAAGGAAGCGCGTCCTTCGTTCCTTTGGGTACGTTTATCATAATTATATAATATATTTCTTTAAGTTGAGAATTTTTGCTTCTTTACTGAGATGTTCAAGAACGTAATTTTTATCAATTTTTACGTCAATCATAGGATGATCACCGCTTGCGCTGTAAGATATGTCGTCAAGCAAACTTTCCATTACGGTATGAAGTCTACGCGCGCCAATATCTTCCAGAGTTTCGTTTTCAGCGACGGTAATTCGCGCTATTTCTTCTATCGCATCTGCCGTAAAAGAAAGATTGACGTTATCTACTTTAAGAAGGTGGGCATATTGCTTGGTTATAGCGTTTTCAGGAAGAGTAAGAATTTTAACGAAGTCGTCAAAAGTAAGACTTCCAAGTTCTACTCTTATCGGAAAACGTCCTTGAAGCTCGGGAATTAGATCTTCAACTTTTGCAAGCATAAACGCTCCCGAAGCGATGAAAAGTATAAAGTCTGTTTTTATACTGCCGTATTTAGTCTGAACTGTTGAACCTTCAACGATAGGAAGAATATCACGCTGAACGCCTTCTCTGGACACGTCTGCGCCCGAAGTATTACCACGCGCGGTTATTTTATCAATTTCGTCAATAAAGATAATACCTTCCTCTTCCGCTCTTCTGACTGCCTCTGCGTTTATAGCGTCAACGTCAATGCGTCTTTCGCATTCTTCAAGAGTAAATAATTTAAGCGCTTGTTGGACGGTAACCTTTCTAAGTTTCTTTTTCTTAGGCATGAAACCGCTGAGCATTTCGTTCAAATTGATTTCAATGCCCATACCTACTCCGCCCATATCAAGAGGCTTGTGCGCTTCGGCAATCTCAATTTCTATTATTTTATCGTTTTCCTTCCCTTCTTTAAGAGACTTAAGAAGAGATGCTTTTGTAACCGCAACGCCGTCGCTGTTGTTCTTTTTGTAGTCAGCGTAAAGAGCGGATACTACTTTATTTTCCGCTTCCGTTCTTGCAATCGTTTCCACTTCTGCCATTTTTTCTTCTTTTACAAGATGAACGGAGGTTTCCACCAAGTCACGGATCATTGATTCAACGTCTCTGCCTACGTAACCTACTTCTGTAAACTTCGTTGCTTCAACTTTTATAAACGGCGCGCGAACGAGTTTCGCAAGACGACGAGCAATTTCCGTTTTTCCGACGCCCGTAGGACCTTTCATTATGATATTTTTCGGTGTTATTTCTTGTCTAATTTCTTCGGGAAGTTTGCTACGGCGATATCTGTTTCTGAGCGCAATTGCAACCGCTCTTTTTGCGTCCGATTGACCTACAATATATCTATCAAGTTCCGCTACAATTTGCATAGGTGACATACTCATATTACACCTCCTCAACGGTTACGTGACCGTTAGTAAATACACATATTTCTCCCGCTATACGAATACTTTCCTCTGCAATTTCACGGGCAGACATATTGGTATTTCTAACTAGCGCGCGAGCCGCAGAAAGCGCGAAATTGCCTCCGCTACCGATTGCGCAAACGTCAAATTCCGGTTCAATTACGTCACCGCAACCGTCAACGAGAAACATTTCGTTTTCATCAGCCACGATAAGCATAGCGTCAAGTTTGTGAGCAATTTTATCCATTCTCCAAAGTTGAGCAAGTTCAACTGCGCTACGCATAAGATTACCGGAAAACTTACGAAGCATTTCTTCAAAGCGTTCGCTGAGTGAAAAAGCGTCCGCTACAGATCCTGCAAAACCGATTATTACCTTGTCGTCGTAAATACGGCGCACTTTTACTGCGTTTGATTTCATTATAGTTGACTGACCTGCGGTAACCTGTCCGTCACCTGCCATCGCTGTTTTGCCGTTCTTTTTCACGGCAACTATCGTAGTACCTCTAAGTTCCATTATATATCTCCAAATAATTTTCAATAGATTTTTTTGAGCGAGCACTCATTTTTCGTTTACGCTCAGTTTTATCTCGCTCGTTTATAGGAGCAAGTAAGCCGTAATTGGCGTTCATTGGTTGAAAATTTGCGTTTTCAGACGCCACGTAATTTGACAACGCGCCGATTAAACTATCAGATGGTAACGCAATAGGCGTTTTGTTTTGAAGAATTCTTATCAGATGAAGCGCGACCGCTTTGCCGGAAGCGATACTTTCCACATAGCCTTCAACTCCACTAAGTTGTCCTGCAATAAATAAATTCGGGAATTTCTTCGCTCGGAAAAACTCTGAAATTGCGCTCGGTGCATTTATGAAAGTGTTTCTATGCATAACGCCATACCGTAAAAATTCGGCATTTTTTAAGGCAGGTATAAGTCCGAAAACTCTTTTTTGCTCGCCGATTTTCAAATTAGTCTGAAAACCCACGAGATTATACATATCGCCTTGCGCGTTTTCTTTGCGAAGTTGAAGGACTGCGTATGCGCGTTTACCCGTAATCGGGTGCATAAGTCCTACAGGCTTCATAGGACCGAATCGGAGCGCATCTTTACCACGTAACGCCATAATTTCAACGGGCATACAGCCTTCGAATATCTCACCTTTTTCAAACTCATGCTTATCTGCCCTTTCAGCAGAAATTAAAGCATTATAAAAAGTTTCGTATTCTTCTTTTGTCAACGGACAGTTAAGATAATCTTCGGGATTGCCTTTTCCATATCGCGCAGAAAAATACGCGTTTTCCATATCAATACTTTCTGCTGAAATTATCGGCGCTTCTGCATCATAAAAATGCAAGTTTCCGAATTTTTCAGCGATTGCATTATCAAGCGGAGCAAGTGTAAGCGGACCTGTTGCAATTACTGTAAGATTATCGCCGAGTGATTTTACGGTTTCGTTAACAACGGTAATATTCTTATTTGATAAAATTGTATCAGTTACTTTCTTTGCAAAAACTTTTCTGTCTACGGCAAGCGCGCTTCCGGCAGGAACAGCGCAAATGTCCGCTATTGCAAGAACTTGACTATCAAGGGCGCGAAGTTCAGATTTCAATAATCCGTGCGCCGTTAATGGATCATTGCTTTTTAGGGAATTACTGCATACGAGTTCGCAAAAATCATCACTGACGTGCGCAGGACTTTTTCTGGTCGGTTTGCAATCTACTAACTTAACTCTAATTCCAGCTTTTGCCAAAGACAAAGCAACTTCTGACCCCGCTAATCCCGCGCCAATTACGGTAATTTCAAAATTATTCATTATTAGCTTTCTCTATGAAGTCACAATCTTTGTTTGAACATTTGTGATAAATACCGTCTTTTTTGCTTTTAATGACAAGTAGACTACCACATTTGGGACATTTTTTATCAATAGGCTTATCGTAAAGAGCAAATTTACAGTCGGGATAACCACTGCATCCATAGAAAATTCCACGATAATAACTGATTTTACGCATTGGCTTACCACAGTCAGGGCAGTCAGGTAAAACTTCTTCTTCGCCGTATTCTTTGGTGTTTTTGCACTTAGGATAGTTCGGACACGCAAGGAATTTACCCCTAGCGCTTTCCTTGACTATCATTTTTGCGCCACATTTCTCACAAACAACGTCACTTTCAATTACTGAAGTTTCTTCTTTTTCTTTGATGTTTCCGTTTTCGTCAATTTGTTTGGTGTTTTTGCACTTAGGAAAAGCAGAGCAAGCAAGGAATTTACCAAATCGCCCCTCTCTGATCACCATTGTCGCGCCACACTTTTCACACTTATAGTCCGTTTCTACTGCAGGTGATTTCATTTTATATCCGTCCCCCATTGCCAATTTGATTTCCTTTTCAAAATCAGCATAAAAATCTGCAATAATTTGTTGCCATATCTTTCCACCGTCTTCAATCGTGTCAAGTTTAGTTTCCATATCTGCGGTAAACTTAACGTTCATTATGTCGGGGAAATAATTTATAAGCATATCCACAACCTTAAAACCAAGTTCTGTGGGCTTAATCATTTTTCCGTCTTTTTCCGTATAATCCCTGCTTTGTAGCAAAGTAACGGTAGGCTGATAAGTAGCAGGTCTGCCTATACCCTTTTCTTCCATCGCCTTAATAAGACTTGCTTCCGTATATCTTGAAGGCGGTTTTGTGAATTTTTGTTCATATTGATATTCAATGAAACCAAGTCTTTCTCCTTCGTTTAAGTCGGGTAGACGTTTCATTTCATCTTCGTCTTTATCATCTTTTTCATTATATACGCGCGTGTAACCGGGGAAAAGCGGTGTTTTGCCAGTTACCTTAAAACCGTATTTATCACAAGTTACGTCTGCAGTAAGAGCGTTGAATTTCGCGCTGGACATCTGGCTTGCAAGGAAGCGATCGTAAATAAGTTTGTATAATCTATAATGATTACGATTTAATGCGCTTTTCAAGCTTTCGGGAGTACGGGTAAGAGAAATAGGTCTTATCGCTTCGTGCGCGTCTTGTACGTTACCTTTTGAGGCGTAATAATTGGGTTTTTCGGGTATATAGTCTTGTCCGTAGATTTCGCTGATATATTCACGCGCGGAAGCGATTGCTTCGGGCGAAACTCTTGTCGAGTCCGTTCTTATATAAGTAATAAGCGCAACTTTTCCTTCTCCCGGCACGTCAACGCCTTCATATAAAGCCTGCGCTGATTGAGTTACTTGTTTTAACGTCATGCCAAGTTTATTTATGGCATCTTGTTGCATAGTACTCGTACGGAAAGGCGCGGGCGCGTGAGATAACGATATTGATTTTTTTACTGAAGAAACGAAGTACTCTTTACCATCAATATCAGAAATTACTTCTTTCAAAACGGTTTCGGAAGGAATTTTGAATTTTTTCGCGTCCTTAGTCGCAAGAGTTGCTTTAATTTTTACGTTCCCACTACCGCTTAATATTGAATTAAACGGCCAATATTCTTCGGGCTTGAAATTAAGTATTTCTCTTTCTCTCTCACAAACAAGTCTAAGAGTAACGCTTTGAACTCTGCCCGCAGAAAGCTTATTTTGTATTTTAGTGCATAATATGGGGGATACTTTATAACCAACAAGACGGTCAAGAACTCGCCTTGCTTGTTGCGCGTCAACGAGATTTTTATCTATTACACGAGGAGCGGACAACGCTTTTTCTATTGCCTTTTTGGAAATTTCATTAAAAGTAATACGCGCTTTTTTGTCCTCGGGTATATTTAGAATATTTGCTATATGCCACGAAATGGCTTCTCCCTCTCTATCCGGGTCGGTAGCAAGATAAATTTCATCGGCATTTGATGCTACGGTTTTGAGTTCGCCGACAATTTTTTGTTTATCTTGCATGACTACGTAGGTTGGTTTAAAATCATTTTCTACGTCAACTGCGAGAGTTTTAACGGGTAAATCGCGCACGTGTCCCATAGTAGCGAATACTTTATAATCTTTACCAAGATATTTTTGTATGGCGGGCTTTTTACCAACACCCTCTATTATTACTAGTTTCAATTTTTACCTCTATATTGATAATGCAAAATAATTTTGTGGTTTCTTTTCTATTATACCCTCTATTTCCATCAGAGAAAGTATAGCAGAGGTTTCCATTGGTGATAAATTCAGCGCAGTAACAATCTCATCAAAATGTCTTGTACCTTTTACAAGAAAATCGTAAACCGCGCGCTCTTCCGTAGAAAGTTTTGGAATAAATTTTTCGGTTATTTTCTTTTCAACTATAACGTTTAAGTCCTCAAATACGTCGGTGGCGCAAGTGGCGATCGTCGCTCCGTCTCGAATAAGTTTATTCGTTCCCTTGCTTCTATCCGAAAAAACGCTTCCAGGGACTACGAACACTTGTCTATTCTGTTGTACTGCGCGATCAACCGTAATGAGAGCGCCACTTTTTTCGGGCGCTTCTACAACGATTACCGCTTGCGCAAGCCCACTCAATAAACGATTACGCTCTTGATAAGAAAATTTTGCGACGCGCATATGCATAGGATATTCAGTAATAAAGAGCAGTCTTTCTTTATCCACATCTCTCAAGTATGTCGGAAAATCAAACTTTTCAAATCCGCACGCAAGTACGATTATTGCCGAACCGCCATTATCCAAGCAACTCTTAACCGCGTAGGTGTCTATTCCCGTAGCATGACCGCTGACGATAACAAACTTTTCACATAACTCCGCCGACCATTGAGTCGCAACTTTTTTGCCGTAATCGGTACTTTTGCGAGTTCCGACAATACAAATTGAAGGTTTATTTAATAATTCGACGTTGCCTTTTGCGTAAAGCACAGGAGGAGGAACTACTTCAAACTGATCGAGTTGTTTAGGATAACCGTCATAACCTTTCAAAAGCAATCTGATACCGTCGGCTTTGAGTTTTTTAAGTTCGGTGTCTATTGCATTTTCCGTCATAGCGGAAAGTTCCGCATAAGGCTTTCCTACGTATTCTTTTACAAGATCTGAAAAAACGTTTTTATGAATTTCTATTGCAGAGCCAAAAATTTCAAGAAGTTTATTCTGTTTTTCTGCGGTAATTCCGCTTGAAGGAAGCCAATATAACGCTTTTCTTTCGTCCGTCATTGCCAATAGCTCCTATCAAGACTTCTGTATTGAATTGCTTCTGCAATATGTTTTTTCTCAATTCGTTCACTATTGTCAAGATCAGCAATAGTACGCGCTACTTTAAGAATTCTCGTATACGCTCTTGCAGATAAACCAAGACGCTTAAATGCAGTCCGAAGAAGTGTTTCGCTTGATGAATCTATTTTACAATGCTCACTTAGTTGTGAATTATTCATTTGAGCGTTACAATAACTGCCTGAACCGTCAAAGCGTGACAACTGAAGTTTACGAGCATCATTAACACGCTGTCTTACAACGTCTGAAGCCTCACCGAAATCGTTTGAAGAAAGTTCATCGTAAGAAACGCCACCCACTTCTATGTGTATATCGATTCTATCAAGAAGTGGCCCTGAAATTTTTGACAAATACTTTGATACTTGCGCCGGAGTACAAGAACAGTCGGTAGTTTCAGAACCGAGATTTCCGCACGGACAAGGGTTCATACTTGCAATAAGCATAAATCTTGCAGGATATTCCACCGTTCGCGCCGCGCGGGAAACAACTACTTTACCGTCTTCCAATGGTTGACGAAGTATTTCCAATGTTGCTCTGTTGTATTCGGGAAGTTCATCTAAAAAGAGAACGCCGTTATGAGCAAGCGAAATTTCTCCGGGTTTTGCGGAAGATCCACCACCCGTTAATGCAACACGCGAAGCCGTATGGTGCGGAGAACGGAAAGGTCTCGCGCTTACTATACCTTGCTCTGCGCCCAATACACCCGCTACGCTATGAATTTTCGTGGTTTCAAGCGCTTCGGAAGCAGATAAATCGGGTAGAATACTCGGCAAACACTTTGCAAGCATTGTTTTACCACCGCCAGGAGGACCTATCATAAGAATATTATGACCGCCGGCAGCAGCTATTTCCAACGCTCTACGCGCGCTGAGTTGACCTTTTACGTATTTTAAATCTTCTTTATGCGAAAAATTGCAAAAAGCCGAATACGCGTCTTTGACGGTAATCGGCTCTGCAGTTATTTCATCTGTCAAAAAGGATACCGTCTCACGAAGAGTCGAAAATGCGTAAGTTGTAATTCCGCTTACGTAAGCGGCTTCATTTTCATTTGCTTTTGGAATTACAATACGTTTTAAGCCAAGTTCTTTTGCCGCTATTATCATAGGCAAAATACCGTTGATCCTTCCAATGTCACCGTTAAGTGACAATTCACCCACGAAAACCGTATCACTTAATTTGTCTGAAATAAGTTGTTCGGTTGCGTTAAGTATGCCGAGAGCAATCGGTAAATCGTAAAATGAACCTTCTTTTTTTGTATCCGCAGGGGCAAGATTTATTGTAATTCTCTTGGGAGAAAGACGAAATCCGCTGTTTTTAAGCGCGCTTCTTACCCGCTCTTTTGATTCTTTCGTGGCGGTATCAGGCAAGCCGACGATATCCATTCCGGGCAAACCGTTGTTTATATCAATTTCTACTGAAACTGAATAACCATCTATTCCTTGAAGCCCAAAACTGTTGATTTTCGAAAGCATACCTTACCTCATTAATATTATCTAGTTTATCCTCTTATCCAATTTTTCATTACTTCGCCAAACGAAGCGGTGGGTTTTACGTCAAGCAGTTTTCTGTTCTTCGTGAGTGAAATATCAAGTACCACTACTGCAAAGTAAATATAGGTAAGCACTGTAAATACGGAAAGCAGTATATTGAATACGGATATTCCCGTCGACGTCGTAACATTGAAGTAACCCTCAGTAAATATGGAAGAAATCTGATTTCCGCCGAACATTACGAGAACCGCATTTAATACGACAAAGGTTGACAAAATTGTAAACACCTTCAAAATGCGCTTATCCTTAATGACTACAAACGCAACGAGCATAAGAGCAAGTGAAGGAAGGAGCGACCACTCGTTTGCGCCGATAAGGAATATCGAAAGAGTTGCAAGAAGGAAACTCGTCAAAAGCACGAGATTCGCTCTGTTTTTCTTCATAAGGAAGACAACGAGAGAAACTACTGCAACAAGAAGCGCGAACATACCCGCAAATAAAGCCGTCGGGAAATTGGTACCGAGAATTTTGTAATTCTGACCAAAAATAGTATAAATCGACAATGCGTTCTGAGAGAAATAGTAAAGTCCATCTGCGCCGCTGACAAAAAGATAAGGCTTAATGAGAAGCTGTTCCATAACTGACGGGAATGTAATTACACCGTCAGGGAAATATGCAGGAAGAGAAAGAAGATACATAAGCGCAACGCCTATACCGACTGAAAGCGGAACGTAAAATACGTTATACAGCGAACTGTCCCCAAACAACATATCAAACGAAGGTTTTACCTTAATGATTTTAATTATAGATTGTACGAACGCATATACGAGATAAACGCCAACTACGGGAACGATAACTACCGCGTCCGCGCTTACCAAACAAGATACTGCGCTACCGAGCGCCATACCAAGCGCGTTCTTATTAAGCATGAAATAGAACGTAATTACCAAAGTAAGCGCAAGTACTGAGAAGTCACTTCCCCACATAGACGACACTGCAAATGAGAGCGGGCTGAGATAATAAAGGGAAGAAATGGTAAGAGCAACATAACGGTTACAATATTTCTTCGCAATTACGAATATTGCAATGAAAAGCGCAATATCAGCGAGAATGTACGGCAACTTAATGAAAAGTTGCATTGCAATATCGTCTATTGCAAGGTTAAATGAAGTGCCAATCCCTGCAAAGAACGCATATAAATATCCCATTATAGGCGCAACGCCTATATAATTTGACGTGAAACCTTCAAAGCCGTTTCCGTCTTTTAATACATGTTTGCCAAGATTATATACGGATTCGAAATTCTGGCCGTAACCGTTTACTACGAAAGTAAATAAAAGTCTAATTGCCAGACCCACGAACAAAATAATGGCAACTACGTATACGGTTTTAAGCTTCCCTGCCATAACCGTATTTTCGTTGTCTATGCTTTTGAACTTTCCGATAAGAAATACTGCAACGAGGGCTAATGCAACGGTCATTAAAACGGAAAGAATTACTACCACCAATCCAATTGCAAAAGTATCGGAGTTAATTTCTGATAAAATGTTAAACAATGTAAACCTCCATAAAGCACGAAAAGAGTTTGTTTTTCAAACTCTTTTAGGCGCTTATTTTGCTTCTTTTAATTTAGCAGCTTTACCGGAAAGCTTTCTAAGATAGTAAAGCTTAGCTCTACGTACCTTACCCTTTCTGAGAACTTCTACTTTGTCAATACGGGGTGAGTGAATGGGGAAAGAACGCTCGATACCAATACCAAATGATACACGGCGAACGATAAAGGTCTCTCTGAGACCACCGTTCTTGCGGGCGATAACAGTTCCCTCAAACGCCTGAAGACGCTCTCTGTTTCCTTCGACAACCTTTACGTATACTTTTACGACGTCGCCGACTTCAAACTGCGGTACATTTTCTTTCATGTACTCTCTTTCGATTTCTGAGATTAAATTACTCATGACTTTACTCCTATAACTTTATCATGCGTTCTTAACGTAATATCCTACGCCAGCGGACCACATAAGTCACAAGAGAGATTTTAACATAAATAAATAATATACGCAAGCAAATTGAGGCATTTTTATGAAATTTTTTACAATATATAATATATATGGGCATGCAAATGCACGCCCACACGGTTTTATGATGCTACGGTTGTCACGAGAACGTCCGGCCAAACGAAACACGATACAATAAGGAAAATTAATCCTATTATGCCAAACACCCCAATAATAATCCAGGAATACCACTTGGGAGTAAACGCCCACGCGCCTTTGGTAAATAATCCGCCAAAAAAATTAATAACAAATAAAAGTACAAAAGCAAGCGCGCAATTTATAACTACCTTAATTATCGTGCGGATTTTAAACAATCGTCCTTTTGAAAGCATCTTTATTATAAATAATCCAATAACGACACAAGACATGGCGATAACGAATATCCACCATTGACTCTTGAACATTTCAGAAATATTTTGGCATGAAAATTTAGTGTTTGAGATAACGTTCATAATAACTTCCTTTTGTTTTATAATTATACCATCATTTTCATAAAATGCAAACAAAGTAAAGTTATATTTTTCAAATTAGAATTTAATTTTTTTAACTATTTGTCGCATGATGCTCCGCAGTTATTGCCCATTTTTATTCTTCCAACGTTTACGTTATCCTCTTTACGACAACGAAGACATTTTACCGGATGCTCTTTTTCTTGAAAACGATAGTCCTCGCCCGCTTCCATAATAAATTTATCTATTACTTTATGACTGGCTACCGCGCATACGTTTCCGTTTACTTTTTTATTATACTTGAAAAAGTCAGCAGTTTCTGGAAGTTTATCTACGTTAATCCAAGTTTCTCTGTCCGCCGTATTATTGACAGTATTTTTGAGAACTTTACGAACGTAATTCTTATTATTCTCAGACATAGTAGAAAAAGAAATCAGTTCGGGGAAATTGCCGTCGGGTATTACTTGTTGCCACTCTTTCCCTTCGTATTTGCGAAGAAGTCTTGCAGCGTTGTGCAAGTGATTAATTTCTTGACGAAGTATGTCTTCCCATATCTTCTTTATTCTCTCATCACATTCGTCTTGCATCATTGAATAATACAAATAACACTCAGTATATTCGTGCATAAGCATACATTCAAGCCACGTCGTTGATGAGTCGCACAATGATTCATACATTGAAACGTGTTGCTCTTCAATCATTGCAATTTCATTATACAGTTTTCTGCCTAAATCGGATAAGTCGTAGAAATTAGCCTGATTCATATAATAGTTCATTGTTTGTTGCTCGGCGGCAGTAATAATCATCGCGTGCAATTTAGTCAATGGTGATGCCGTGCGGTTATCTATCCTGCGCTTAATATCGTCCAAAGGATATCTATGCTCCGAAACGGTAGGTCTACCTGGCATAATTTCGGTATATTTTCCCACTAATTTTTCTGCTTTAATACCCATATCCATTTCAAGAAGATCTGCGTATCTATATAAATGGTCAAAGTCTTCAAGCAAAGCAAAGTCCAACGCCTTGCGAACATAATCGTCAGGTTCATTTTGCGCCATAAGAGCAGTAAGATCAACGGCAAGCTGTTCATAAGCAATAGTATGTTCAAGAATACTTTCGTCTTTTGGTTTCAGGCTCGAAATCTTCTTTTGTTGCTGTTGCTCTTGTCTACGCACTACGGCAAGATCTCTGCGCAGATCGTTGTCAGTTACGTGGCGAGACATATTCCTCAAGAACCACTGCGATTCAAATTCCGTTCCGTTCATGAGAATAATGCGGACCTTAGTATAAGCATCGGTAGCATTTTTATCATAAGGAATCGAGTTCAGTTGTTTCCAGTTCTCAAAGGAAATCGTTTTTTCTGGTTTTTCATTAAATGGATTAAACGGCATAAATTAAATCCTCCTTGTCGTTTCAAGAAGTATTTTTGACGTTTGAAAATATTTTATACTACGGATTATAATATCATTTATTATCACTTCTCATTTTATACGAAAATGCGAAAAAGGTTGCAAATACAGCAAAGATTGTGTAAGCCGTAACTACAATAAGATGAATCCAGAAATTCTCAAATGAAAATGTAGTCTCAGAAAGGATTGTTTGAGAAAGCAATACTTGCGGATAGAACGGAAAACATTTCGCAAAAACAGCAAGACCGCTGAGCATATTAAGAGGAAAATAACAACCGCCAAAAATTCCTGCAAAATTTATAAATATAGATACGCAGGGTGGCGCGCCTTTTTCGCCAAGAAGTATGCCAAATAAAATACCAAGAGAAACGAATATAATCATGGAAGGAATTTGCGAAATTACAGCCAATATCGCAAAAATAAAGTTAAACGTATTCGTTCCCCCGCCAAAATTCGTACCTTCTATTACACCCACTATCTCAGCAACGCCGTAACATAAAAACTGCTGAACAATACAAAGAAATAAACTCGGCAGAGCGTAACCTATTACGAAATCAGTCATTTTCATAGGGGTTGAGTATAATCTTAAAAGAAAAGATGAAGATTTGTCTTTCGCAACCAAAAGAGTTACATTAAGCATTATAAAAGTCAACCCGAAAAACGCCATGGCAGGCGCGTTATTTTTCATTTCAAACGTGGTCGTTTTGTTTGCGAGTAGCGCATTTAAAGCATCACCCGATAAATTCCCCGCTTGCTCAGCAAATGACGTTTGGATAAAATGATTAATTATCGCGAAAAGTATAATCATTAAAAGCGGAAAACCAAGGGAAAAGACGTAATTTATCGGACTTTTTAACAATTCCTTAAAATTGCGTTTTGCAAATGCAAATATTCTCATAATACACCGCCCACGACGCGTATAAACGCATCTTCGAAGTTATTTGCTCCCACGCTTTCAATAATACTTTTCGGCGTGCCTTTCGTCTTAACTTTACCGTTATCCAAAATAATTATGTCGTCCGACAAGGCTTCCGCCTCTTCCAAATAGTGAGTGGTTAAAATTGTAGTAATTTCCCCTTTTAACGCGCGTAAGTCTTGCCATAAAGTTCTTCTCGAAATTACGTCGAGGCCAAGCGTTGGCTCATCCAAAAACAAAACTTTTGGCTCGTTAACAAGAGCCATAGCAATAGACAATCTGCGCTGATATCCACCCGAAAGCTTGCCAGATAATCTATCTGCAACGCTATTTAATGAAAAATCAGAAAGTAATTCAACGGTTCTATTCTTCAATTTCTCACCTTTAATTCCGTAGATTTCACACATGAATTCTATATTTTCACGTACGCTAAGGAGCGGAGCAACCGACGTTTCTTGCGGAGAAATTCCTATTAAACTCTTAACAATATTCGCTTCTTTTACAATGTCGTAACCCGATATTTTTGCATCACCGCAGGTTGGAAGGATTAAGCAGGTCAATATCTTTATTAAAGTAGTCTTTCCAGCGCCGTTCGTTCCAAGCAAACCAACGAGTTTCCCTTTTTCAATGCTAAAAGACACGTCGTTTAAAGCGCAAATCTTGCCAAAACTTTTTCCCAATTGATTTACAGTAATTACGCTTTCCATTATATTCTACCTTTTACAATTTCGGCTAACGCACCGGGAGCAAGTTTATCAAAAGCATCAGCAGTCGCTATCCATAAACCATTGGCTTTGTCGCCAAGAAGAAGTACGTTATCACCCGGTCTTATATCGTATTGTTTACGAGCACTCATAGGAATCACGATTTGTCCTTTCGTCCCAACCTTCGCTATGCCAAAAAATATTTTATTATTTTCAAGTTCCATATTAACTCCTTAGTTGTAATTTTGGTATGACTTTCATACTTGTATGATTATTATACCAAAATAGTTTTAAAAAGTCAATAAAATAATTGATTTTTCATAAAATAGCATAGTAAATTTCTTGCAATATATTTTTTAAATATATTAAAATTTATATAAGGGAATTTTGGCGTAAAAGCGATTATGTCAACGACCTTTAACGTAAGAATAATTGGAGATCACTTTTTATGGAATATGTAACGGCCGTCATGAGTTTATTAGGCGGTATTGGTGTCTTGTTGTTTGGCTTTAAAGTTTTATCGGACGCTATTGAAAAACTCGCGAATACAAAACTTAGAGGATGGTTTAGCAAAACATCCAGCGCCGGAAAATTTGCAGGAGTTGGAATAGGCACAGTCACTACAGCGCTTGTTCAGTCTTCAGGAGCAACGACAGTAATCACTGTAGGCTTTGTAAACGCCGGCATCATGTCCCTTTCAATGGCTACGGCAATAATTATGGGAGCAAATATAGGTACTACCATTACCGCTCAGATTGCCGCGCTTAGCGCATTTGAGTTCTCTGCTTTTATCCTGCCCCTTGCCTTTGTCGGAATTTTTATGACGATGCTTTCAAAGAAAGACAAAGTCAGAACGGTAGGAAATATTTTAGGCGGTCTTGGACTCGTTTTCGTAGGACTTGAATTCATGAGTAGTTCTATGAAAACTTTCAGCACAAATCCTGCGTTTACAGGAGCGCTTACTTCACTTCAAAATCCATTTTTATTGCTACTCATAGGTATAGGGTTTACTGCCCTTCTGCAATCGTCCTCTGCAGTTACGACCATCGTCATTTCTATGGCAGCAAGCGGACTTATCATTGGTTCGGGCGGAAATAGCGTACTTTTCTTGATCCTTGGATCAAATATCGGTTCTTGTATTACTGCAATCCTTTCCTCAATAGGAGCAAATACAAACGCAAAACGCGCGGCATTTATACACTTGTTATTCAACTTGTTTGGCACACTAATTTTCACAATAATGTTATTGCTGTGGCCAAGTTTTATGGAAGTAACATTAATGCAATGGTTCCCCGACGCGCCCACAACGCAAATTGCAATGTTCCATACCTTCTTCAATACGATTTGCGTAATTGTTTTCTTCCCTTTTATTGACGTGTTCGTAAAAATTGCGACGTTTATTATTCGTGACAAAAAAGTCAAAGTACCTCAGGAAGAAACTTATCTTGACGAACGTTTACTTAAAACTCCCTCAATCGCTCTCATGCAAGCAAAAAAAGAAGTCACCCGTCTTGCGACGATTTCAATAAAGACGTTGCGTGATTCAATCGATTGCTTTACCACTAAGGACTTGGATTCTTCTAGCAAAATTAAAGATAATATCTTACATGCTAATGACGTAAGTAAAAAAATCACTAAGTTTTTAGTCAAGTTGTCCAGCGAGGAAATTTCCTATTCTGACGAAAAAATCATTTCCAGATTGCACGAATCACTTGGCGACATATTGCGTATTGCGGATCTTGCAGACAATATGACAAAATATACAAGACACTACGTTGAGGATGAATTTGAGTTCTCAGACGCCGTGCTTGCAGACATAAAACTTATGAACGATAAACTCGGCACCCTATTTGAAGAAAGTATGCTTGCGTTTGGTAACGCAAACTCAAACGCAGTCGTTCGCGCTGAAGAACTTGAAGATGAAATTGACGGGCTTAAAAGAAAAGCCGTTGACGGACATATCAAACGTCTTAATGAGGGCACGTGCCAACCCCAATCAAGTAGTGTCTTTATCAATCTTGTAGGCAACATAGAGAGAGCAGCAGACCACGTTCTTAACTTAGCTCATGCTTTCGAATATAAAGTCGCATAAATATTTTATAAAACAAGATTAAAATCCTTGCCAATTTTGCTATTTTATGATATAATGCGCAAAGTTAAGGATTTGCCGCATTAGTCTAGCGGTTAGGACGCTGGCCTCTCACGCCGGAAACAGGGGTTCGATTCCCCTATGCGGTACCAAAAAATAAGGACACTCAACTGAGTGTCTTTATTTTTATATAACTTTTAGGTATTCAACTAATTTCATGTAACTGAATTGTAGGTGTTTCATACACAATAATACGCAAAAAATTGTAAAAAATTGAAAAGAATTTTGAAATAAATGCTTAATGTTGTTGAAAAATCGGTAAGATTAGTATATAATAAATACGCTAATTTATTACAAGGAGTCAGTTTATGGACAAAAGACCGAACGACATGAAAAGAATCGTAAACGACGAACTCGCTCAAAAATTTATTGCAGAGCAAGTTGCGGAAGTTCGCGCTCAAGTAGGAAACAAAAAAGTATTACTTGCGCTTTCAGGCGGTGTGGACAGTTCCGTCGTCGCAGCATTGCTCATCAAAGCAATAGGCAAACAACTCGTATGCGTACACGTAAATCACGGTTTAATGCGCAAAGGCGAAAGCGAACAGGTTGTAGAAATTTTCCGTAATCAGCTTGATGCAAATCTCGTATATATTGATGCTACAGAACGCTTCCTTGGTAAACTCGTGGGCGAAGCAGACCCCGAAACCAAGAGAAAAATTATCGGCGGAGAGTTTATACGCGTTTTTGAAGAAGAAGCAAGAAAACTTGAAGGCATTGAATTCCTTGCGCAAGGTACGATATATCCCGATATTATTGAAAGCGACGGCGTTAAAGCGCATCACAACGTAGGCGGTCTGCCCGAAGATATGCAGTTTGATCTCGTTGAACCTATAAAATTACTCTACAAGGACGAAGTAAGAGTAGTTGGACGCGCTCTTGGACTTCCTGATGATATGGTAGACCGTCAGCCCTTCCCCGGCCCCGGTCTTGGTGTTCGTTGCCTTGGCGAGATTACGAGAGATCGTCTTACCGCGCTCAGAGAATCTGATGCCATACTTCGCGAAGAATTCGCAATAGCAGGTCTTGACAAGACCGTATGGCAATATTTTACGGTAGTTCCTGATTTTCGCTCAACGGGTGTCCGCAACGGAAAAAGAGTTTTTGATTTGCCCGTAATTATACGAGCTGTCAATACCGTTGATGCTATGACGGCAACCGTTCCGGATATTGAGTGGACAGTATTGAAAAAAATCGCTTCAAGAATATTAAACGAAGTAGACGGAGTTTGCAGAGTTCTTTACGATCTTAGCCCCAAAGCGCCTGCTACTATTGAGTGGGAATAATATTTTTAGCCTTAATAGACTGCTACACGCAAAAAGAACACATCAAGCTGATGTGTTCTTTTTTATATCTAAAAAAATTTTTATGAAAGTAAAGTCGCTCCGTAAGGAACTCCGCCCATACCCGAATACACTCGATAACTTCCAAAATCTAAACTCTCATCAGGAACGACGTATATTCTTTTTTGCGACCATATACCTGAGCATTCTTTTGAGAAAGTATTGTCGTCAATCAAATGTGAAGCCAAGGTGGGATGCGCAAAAATAAGCGCAATTGATACGTCGTGATTGACAAAAAGATTTTTTAATCTATACTTTATCGCGCGTGAAACGTAAGCATCAAGTAAAAGATATCCTGTTCCACCGCAATATGGGCAAGTATTTTGACTTACCGAACCCAACTCTCGTCCTACTTTTTTGCGGGTAATTTCGACCAAACCCAACCCTGACATATCAAGCACTCGAGTTTTTACCCTGTCAAGGAACAATTCAGTTTTCAGAGTTTCAACGACGTTGGCTTTGTGCTCCTCGTCAAGCATATCAATAAAATCAACTACAATTATTCCACCGATATTCCTTAGGCGTAATTGCCTTGCAATTTCTTTGACTGCTTCGAGATTGGTTTTATAAACCGTTTCTTCTCTACTATCCTTACCGAGAAATTTACCCGTATTAACGTCAATAGCCGTCAATGCTTCGGTTTTTTCTATCATTAAGAAACCGCCCGAAGACAATTCTACCCGTGGATTATGTATTGCCGTTATATCGTCGCCAATACCGAAATAATCGTAAATATCTTCTTCCCTGTCATAATACGCAACATCGCCTTTGAACATTGGACAAAACATATCGATCATTTGTCGAAGGTCTTCCGTCATATGCGAATTGTTACATACAACTAAATCAATTTTATCAGAAAGCATATCTCTTATCGTACGATATAAGATATTTCCTTCGTTATGTATCAACGAAACACCGTCAGCGTTTTCCCAACGTTGTTGTATGCGTTCACCTGCTTTAATAAGAAAATTAGCCTCTTGAATTATGTCTTCGTCGGTGGCGTTCAGACAACTTGTTCTTGCAATAAATCCTCTGCCTTTCGGCGCAATACTTTTTAAAAGATCGGTAAGTCTGTTCCTTAACGGCTCGTTGGTAATTTTTCCGGAAACACCGATAAAATCAAGGTTATAAAGATATACGACGTAATGACCTGCTATGGAAATATTTGAAGTAAGTTTTGGCCCTTTAAGGTCTGTACCTTCTTTTATTGCTTGAACCATAACGTAATCGCCTTCTTTCGCCATTATATCAGAAGGCAGATCGTCATCAGTCAGGTCAGACTTACTTGCCATGGATTCGTTGATATGCCAAAAACCCGTTCTACTTTCCGCTATATCGACAAACGCGCTTTGTAGTCCGTCTACTACGTTGACTACGCGTCCTTTATAGATATTACCCGTAATTTGCCGTTGCGAAACCGATTCGCTATACAGTTCGCATAATCTCCCATCCTCAATAAGTCCAACTGTGGTATACGAAGTTTCGTTATCAACCAATATTATATTTTTTATTTCTTCATTCTTCACTAAGTAGAAAACCTCTATTCTATTGTATTATACCACATATTACGTCTATTTGCAAGGGAAATCGCCACTTGCGTACTTTGTTTTGTGATGATATTTTCATATAGTTCTGTTTCAGACATAGTCCCGATAATACGTAAATTTTCGTTCATAAAAACGAACTCCGTATAATAATGCGGGCTAAGTTTTTTATATAAATCACAGAGTCTACAATCATCTTTAACTGCAATAATTCTGTATATTAACGATTTTTTTAATCGTTTACTTGCTCCATATACAGTATATATTCCCTCGTAAGCAGTACTATCTACGGGAATAAATATTGAACTAATTATAAATACCGCCAGCGTTGAGTATGAAAAATTCCAAGAAACAATCATCATAACGACGGCAAGCGCGCACATCAAAATTGAAAAAATTGTTGAAATAGTTTTCGTGATTTTGCTTGCCCTATTCGCGCCGGTTTTCATCAATATTAAACCGTGAAGAACACGACCGCCGTCAAGCGGATAAATAGGCATCATATTTATCAAAGCAATAAATAAACTTGCCTCCGCAATACTTTTCGTTGCAACGTAAATTTCAGGAAACATCCACCAAAAACACAACATTACAGTCCAAGTAAAAACGTTGATCAGCGGACCCACAACGGCAATTTTAATTTCATCAATCGGTTTTAAGTTTTCAAAACGTCCGTTTGCCGAAATACCGTATGGCATTATATTTATTGAAGAAAGCGAATATCCAAGTTTTTCAGCGCATATAACGTGAGCAGACTCATGCATTATTAGTACTATTGCGTATGACAAAACTTCAACTAAGTGTCCGAGAACAATCAAAGCGATAATCGTAATAAAAGTAAATATTGATATTTTTATTTTACCTTTAAATAATGAAATATTAAGCAGAGATTTTATTTTCACATAAATAATTATGCGAACACAAAAGGTATTATTACTCTATCATTTTGCCTACGTCATATATTTCGCTGGCTGAAAAACGCGCAATAAAATCTACGTTTCCGTACGACTCATCAATGTCGGCAACTATCTCAATCGTAGAATCCAATTTTAAATATTCGTATAGTATCCTTTCAAAATCAGATTTTATCAAGCGCAAAACTTCATTTAAACCGTTAAGTTTATTATTCAGCAACATACTTTTTAATTTTTTACTAACGTCAGTCTTCATAGTTTTCTTTTTAGTCTCCTACGGATTTTGCCAAAAATACCACGATATTTTTCAGAAAAATCGTATAATTCAGGCACGCCACTCCTTAATCCACGCGCAAGCGCAATACATGCGGCATAACCGCAACTATAACCCGACGAAGTAGCATTGCTTAAAAAGTTCAAATCATCTTCTTCGGGAATCATAGCGTATACGTCGTTGTTTAATATCTTTTCAATGTCTATTTTAGTCAAACTTTCGCCCGATGCAATAAGATCACCACGTACTCGATTTACAACGATAAATTCGTTTGTAATTCCGTTCGTCCTTAATATATTCATTACTGTTTCCGCATCCTTGAGCGCGCTGATATGCGGTGTTGTAACGATTATTGCTTCATCACAAGAAGCAACCGACCTTTTGAAGCCACTCTCAATCCCTGCCGGGCAATCTACGAGAACGTAATCAAACATATGAGATAGTCTTAAAACTATTTCTTTCATATTTTGACCGCAAAATTTTGAACTGTCATAACTATGCGCCGAGGGCAAAACGAATAAGTTCTTTTCTTCAACGTCTTCAATCAATGCTTGCCTTAACCGACACCTACCTTCTATTACGTCTATAACGTCAAAACTACTCGCTTATCAATTCCAAGCAGAACGTCAAGATTATTAAGTCCAATATCGCCGTCAATTACAACTACGCGTTCGCCCAAAGAGGCAAGAGCGCGTCCAAGACACGCAGTTACCGTCGTTTTTCCTACACCGCCCTTTCCACTTGTTATTACAATTTTTCGTGCCATAATAATACATATTATAAAGTACGGCGCGTAGAAATTATTATATTCTTTTGTTGAATATTTATATTATTTGTATAAATGAAAAGACACGCGACTAAGCGCGTGCCTATACACCGTATCCAACCCGAAATCAATGTTTCGTTAGTATTTCATTTAGTAAAACAACGTCTGAGAGTAATTTCCCTGCTCCGTATATTGCCGAAAACTCTCCATCAGCATGAACGTTAATCGGGACGCTAAATCTTTCAGACATAAGTTTATTCAAGCCCAATACGTTACTTCCGCCACCGGCAAAATGCAGTCCTCCGCTAATGAGATCGAATCCAACGTCAGGCGAAACAGACTTAATTACAGATTCGACACCGTCCGCGATACGAAGATAATAAGGCATAATCGCTTCCATAATATCCGTTGCTTTTATCCTTAATTCACCCGGCACTCTGCGCGCAAGATCAACTCCTGTGACTGTCATACAAGAAGTGTCGTTCGAGTATAAACTTCCTATCGTTTCTTTAATTTTCGATATAGTACGCAAACTCAACTTAAAATCAAACTTACCCAAAACGTAATCGCGGACTGCTTTATCCATCATGTTTCCGCCAATGCTGATACTACAACCTTTGACGATATCGCTTGATGAAATAGCAGATATTTCAGTAATTCCTCCGCCAATATTTACCACAAAATGCATTTTATGAGAGTGAATTGGTAAATTAAGTCCGACTGCCGTCAAATAAATATTCTCTACGGCTATGATTTCATTGAGTCCGATTTTTGCAAAAATGTCGTCGTAAATCCTACGTTCTTCTATCGTTATACCTATAGGCAAACCAACGATCGCTTTAATTTTGTATCCAAAAAGTTTTGGGGTAAAAAGTTTTTTCAAAAACTCGGACAACATATCCTTACAAGCCTCAGGATTAGTGATATATCCGTCGGTTATTGGATAAATTACCGAAGTATTATCAGAAGAACGTCCTAAAAGAGCAACTGCTTCTTTTCCCACGGCTCTAACTTTGCCAAGTTTTGGATCACCAAAGTAAGCTATTGCCGTAGGTTCATAGAGAACTATACCATTACCTGCCACATATATCGCAGTATTAGTAGTACCCATCGTTATAGCAAGTTCTGCCGTCATGAAAAATTCTCCCTAATCAACCTGTCAATAAGTTGCACGGGCAACCCTAACACGTTGTCGTAATCTCCTGTAATATTTTTTAATATGGGCGAAAATTCTTCGTCCTGCGCGCCGTATCCGCCTGCTTTATCAAAAGGCTTGCCTGTCTTGATATAATTATTGATAATTTCGTCGTTATAGTCGTTAAACGTAACGAAACTACGCTCATAAGCAGATATCGTTTTATCGCGTTTTTTTAAACAAATGCCCGTAATAACTTCGTGCGTTCTGCCGCAAAGAGCATGGAACATGCGTCGAGCATCCGCTTCCGTAGTCGGTTTCCCTAATTTCAAATCATCAAGAAAAACCATAGTGTCAGCGCCAAGCGTGAGTTCGTTTGAAATTATGGAACTCGCTTTTTGTTCGGCAAGTTCCATAACAATTTCACAAGGCGTATTTTTTGTAATAATCTCCTCTACGTTTGAAGGACAAACAGTTACGCTTAAATAATCAAGCTTTTTTATAAGTTCTCTTCTACGTGGGGAGGCAGATGCCAAAATCAGATTCATTAAAGTATGTCAAGATTTTTGGAATAAGCTTTTGCAAAATCAGCGCGCGCGGAAAGAGCATCTTTGATTTCAAGAGAACAATCACCTTCCGTTTCAGTCTTCATAATTACGGAATCCCCAAGAACGTCACAATTAATTGACTTAACGCCACCGCTTCTCGATCTATCCAAAGACTCGGCTATTCTTAAAATTACGGACAGTTTCAAAACTGCGCCCAAATCTTCTTCGGAGAGTATATCCTTATACTTTGACCACTCTTGCATACTGAATTCATTGGGATGATGTCCTTGCGCAACGAACGCAGCAAGAAGTAAATCCCTATGAGTAAGACCGTAAAGTGAAGAATTCAAAATAAAGTAGAAGGAGTGCTTATTGTGAGCATAGAACTTCAATCTCGTTCCTACGTCATGCATAAGCGCAGCCACTCTGAGCACTCTTACGTACATTCTCGGTAATTTATGAAGTACACGAAGTTGTTTGTAAAGCATAATCGAAAGGTTGCATACCTTTTCACAATGCTTAATATCCTGTCCGCAATAATGAAGTTGAGTATATACAGAATGAGCCACAATATCGCTTATCGGTTTTTCGAGAGTTACAGGCATTGCGTGATTGAACATTATGCCCTCTCTGATACCGGACGAGCAAATAAGCGTGCGATCAAAATTCGTGCAAGAAAGGAAAGACTTAATCGTTGCGAGCGCCGCGACGAAAATATCTGCTCTTTCTTCATGTAAGCCCTTAATCTTTGCGCGCTTGTCTACGGGTAACACTTTTATCGTATCGTAAATATTCGTAAACTCGTCTTTACCAACGACGTAGTTATGAATTACGGATAACGGATAACGTCTTAATCTCTTGCTGATTGTTGCAAGGCTTCTGAAAGATCCTCCAACGCCGACCATCTGATAATCAGGCTCTATTTGTTTTAACCACTCTATTTCTGAAAGTTGGTTCGTTACGTACTCTTCAATAAGAGCGGCAGATTCTTCCGGCGAATGTGAACCGTCGTTAAACAAATCGCTTAAAGTAATCGAACCGAAAGGAAGTGTAGTTCTGTTCATTACGTTACGTCTGTTGTACTGTACGAGTTGCATACTACTTCCGCTAATATCTATAATAACGCCTTTGGGACAATCCATGGAGTTTATTACTCCATGATAAATGAGTTGCCCTTCCTCTTCTTCCGAGAGGACGCGCAACTTGAAACCACAAGTAGCGTTTACTTCTTCTAAGAAACTTTTTTGATTTTTAGCTCTGCGTAACGCATTAGTCGCGACTGCATAAATCTTGTCAACGTTGTTAGTGTCGCAAAGTTTTCTAAACATCTTTAAAGTTTTTACGGCTTGTGCGATTCTAGAAGGTTTAATATACCCGTCGCGTTCCATATCCTGGCCAAGTCTTACTGTTTCTCGCAATTCATCGAACACTACGAAATGGCCATTATTATGACCATCTTCAATGACATAGGCTAAGATGAGTTTAGCTGAATTACTACCCATGTCAATTACGGCAATTTTTTCCATATGACTCCTTCTTGAAACATCAAAAATGTAAAATATTTCAAAATATCACTTATACTTGGTATATTATAACATACTTTTTTAATAATGTAAATACCTTTTTTAAAATTTCTTTGCATATATTTAAAATTTTTGTTTACTTTAATCGAATTTTCGGCTATAATGTATGGGTATGAAGAAACTTTTAGGTATAAAGAAACTTTCGAAAATTTTCACAGCAACAATTCTTGCGGTAATGCTTTGTGTCGCATTTTTTTCGTTGCCTTTATTTTCTCATATTTCTGTCTTAGCGCAAGAAACTACTGCGCCTGTCACTTATAAATTCTTCACGTCTAAACCAGTATACATAACGGCATCCGAAAATGATCTTTACGCGCTCACCGAAGACGGAAAAATAATAAACATTGAAGATATGAGCGTTATTAATAACTCAATTACTGCGAACAATTTTCAAGCTATAAATTCAGAAATTTTTACGCCAAGAAAGAACGGGAAAGTTTTCTCTGCTAACTTAAAAGGCGAAATTACGGATACTCAAATTTTCATATACGAAGACACGGAAAGAGTATTATCCGACAGCATTGGTAAATATTTATGCGGAGTGGCTCATGAAAACTATCTGTTTGTCTTTGAAGAACTTTCAAACCGCATCTCCCTTTCAAAGATCAATTTAAACGACGGGACAAGCCAAACGCTCAAATATGACGTTGACACAGACGCCGAAATTATTTCTGTCGCGTACGACGGCGAAAACGTTTATTACGCAACCCCCTATTCTTTGTACTCTACAAACAGAGCGGAAAGTTATAACGTAGGCGGAATTACTTCTTTGACAACCATTGGTAAAAACCTATATTACACTACGAGATCGGGAAAAATCTGCCAATTTACAAATGGTAATTCAGAGACCTTATTCTCCACTTCTGAAAAAATTAACGTTGATGCGAGAGGAAGCATTACTGCTTTTTCTGACTACGGAAACCACAGTATAACCGTAATAGACGACCACGGAAACTATAAAATACCTGTTTCACATCCAAGCGACGTAGCCATTGCTTACGACGGAAGCATCCTCGTTTCTTCGGAAAACAAAATTATAAAATTCGAGGGCAAGTCGGGAGTACTCAAAAAAGAATATTCCTTTGCGGATTTGCAAGAAAACATCGTACAAGTCAAGACTGATCTTTTTGACGTATCGAGCGAAATGGTATACGCCATTACGCAAAACAACAAACTTCTCCGCTCTATTGACAATAAAACACTTGACAACGTAAAGGCCGTAGAGGTTTTCGGAAAGGAAATTTATGTTTTGACTACGAGTGGTGGCGTGATAAAATACGACGAAAATTTGTCAAATCCTTCGCAAATTCTTTCAGACGGAAACTTCGACGGATTCTTTATGGACAACGCTAAAAACGTGTACCGCTATGACAATCTCGGTATTTATAAAAATACAGATTCCGTCCCCTATTCTGTTGAAGGATTAACGGACGTGGCATTATCGCGTACTAAAATTACCAAAAACGGCGTTCTTGGATTCGGTGACTTGATTACCATTGCAAAAGGGACTTGCCATAACGGAACTATTAGTCGTGATGAATTGGGAATTGATATGCTGGATAACAACGATAGTTATAAGCAATTTATTGATTCTGTCAACAACTCGATTCCTGAAAGTACAAACACTGCTCACGATATTTATATAGTAGAAATAGATTGCTATTCTTATTCCGCGCCGACAGAAATGCCCGCTACGGACTCAAAACGCATCAACAAGGGGACCTACGCAATAGTTTTAGGCGCGTATCAAGACACAGATTACGCCTACGCATTAATTGAAACGCAAGGTGGCGGAATTTACGCTTTCATAAACGTCAACACACTTTCTAAAAAATTGCCTTATACAGAGCCGAAAGAGAATAATTGTACGGCTACGAGCATTGTAAAAATCTACAAACATCCTTCAATCACATCTCCGCAAGTGGCAGAAACGACGGTCGGAAAATCATATTTAATAAAGAATTTTGCGGATGAATACGTAGACGGCTACTCACAAAAATGGATAAGAATAGAATACTCTGATTCTAACGGCCAAATGAACGGATACGTTCTCAGAAACAACGTCGCAATTAACGGTACTGTGGGCGGAGATTATAAGCAAATCGTGCCAAACGCAGAAATCAAATGCGATAAAGATTTCGTTGATACGTATTTTGACAGAGACACATCTTCCGTTCTCGGAAAAATTAAAAACGGCACGAAAGTACAAATGGAAGAAGAATTCCTAAAAGGCCGTGAATTTACAAAAATCACTTACGTCGTAAATGAAAACACGGGAGCGACGTCAACGTGTTTTGTGAAAACCGAATATCTGAAACATACGGAAGCAGGATATTATCAAGTAATTATGTTCTACGTCGGAATCGTACTTATTGTTGCAATAACAATAATCGTAATAATAGCAGTCAAAAGAAAAAATAAAATAAAATAACGGCAAAAGCCGTTATTTTATTTATACAGACGTTTCTATCTTACCTACGCTGATTTCATAGGCAATTCTTATTTCGCTATTATCTTCATTGATTTTCTTTACGTAGTTTCGTGATTGGATTCTTCCGGTTATATTAATTTTAGTACCAACTGATAGATTAGCGGCGTATCGCGCGTTTCTCCCCCAAGCTATACACGGTATATAGTCGGATTTGTTAAACGCCCTATTTACAGCAACTAATAAATCGCATATTTCTCTTGATAAGGGTGTCATTCGGTAAATCGGCTCTTTACAAATGTAACCGATTAATTCTACTACGTTTGGATTTTTATTTTCCTCTATCTCTACGAATTCTCTGACAAAAACCGTAAGCATAAGTTTTGAGTGGCTTTCAATCACTTTATTATAACTTCTGAATTGCCCTTCTATCGCAATATTCTCCCCTACTCGTAAATCTCTCTCTGCGAGTAGTTTTTCCGAAAGCGTTATCGGGATAACGTCAAATTGTTCGCTTAATCTTGGCACGCTAAGCATAAATTCATAAAAACCTTCGCCATATATTTCGTGGCTAAGCGTAGGTGTTGTTTCAATTTTTCCGCAGAGATATACCCTGTTCGTCATCAATTGATTTTCGTTTGTCATTTTATGTACTCCTAATCTGTTTCCCCGTATGGTCTACGGTAAAATTTTTTCTGTAAATCATATCGCCTATTTTTACGCACTTATATCCTTTCTGTTTCAAACCTTCCAACATTAATGGAAGCGCGGATAAAGTGTTTTCACCATCGTTATGCATAAGAACGATACTGCCAGGTTTGACTTTATTTAATACTCTTTGACATATATCACCTGCGGATAAACCTTTCCAATCCAGCGTATCAACGTCCCATTGTATCGTAAATAAACCAAGTTCTTCTGCGGTTTCAATCAAGGTATCGCTATAAGAACCGTATGGCGCTCGGAATAAATCAACTTTGCCTCCCGTAACGTTCTCAATGATATTGACGGAAGTTTCAAGTTCAAGCAAAATATCTTGTCGGGAAAGTTTAGCCATATCAGGATGATTATTACTGTGTGTTCCTATCTCCATTATTCCCGAGTCTGATAAAGTCTTTAATTTATCCGAATATTTTTCCACCCACATACCGACAGCAAAAAAAGTTGCGCTTGCGCCGTATTCTTTCAGTACATCTAATATTCCCAGCGTTTTATCTGCGCCCCAGGTGGCGTCAAAAGAAAGAGCAACGATTTTTTCCTGAGTATCCACGCAATATATAGGAACTCTTCTTGGAGATTTTCCTAAAAACACACACTCAGCGTCAGTTGTGGAAACTCCGATAATAGACAAAACGAGCACAAGCAATAAAGCAACGAGAGTTATAATACTTTTTTTTGTGGCGATAAGTAATTTCAAATTTTTCTCCATTATATATTAAAATTTATTAAAAAATTTAGAATTTTTTGGCGAAATATACGATAATAGCACGAAAGCGAAAATTATTTTTTTAATACGTTCTCATTATATGTTTTATATTACTGCTTAATACCGCGTTTTTTGTTTAAAAAGTATTTGAAAAAATTGTTTTATTCCTAGAATAATCAAAAAAATCCCGAAAGCATTTTTCAACAAATCAGAATTTATTTGCAAAGCAATAATAGATGCAGGAATTGATAAAATTACCGCTGGCAAAGAAATTGACAACAGATATTTTGGTTTAATTAATCCGTTTTTTGCATGAATTATAACGCTTATAATAGACATAGGAATAAAGGCGATTAAATTTACCGCCTGCGCAGTAGTTTGTTCAATACCGCAAACGGCAGTAAGCAATGGGATTAAGAAAGTGCCTCCGCCCATACCCATACCGCCAATAATTCCTCCCATTATTCCTACCAACAAAAATTTTATCATAAAGTAATACTTCGTATCCCCGCAAAAATCATTACTATGGAAAACAACAACGAAACAAACTCGTTGTTGAATTTTTTTAACGCTATTGAACCTATGACACCACCCACCACTACGCCAAGTATTGTTGGTACTTGATCAAAAAATTCAAAATTACCGCTAGTCCAATATACAAAAGAACTCGTAAGGCAAACTGGAAGAATTATTAAAACGGTCGTTGCGTGACTGATTTTTACGTTTTCCCGCATTTTATCTTTCAACAAAGGAACACAAAGCATCCCTCCACCGCCCCCAAATACACCGTTAATAATTCCTATGCATGCGCCGTAAATTAATTTTGAAAAATTATTTTTTGATTTTTTCTTCAAAATTGCTCCTTTTTTACCCTATATAATATAATGTGCATAAAAACACACAAAATTTTTCTCATACTTGGGTATAAATCGTTTGCATAATAAACCCAATTAAGGTATAATGTATCAAGTATTATTATAATGAAACCCTATGCGGTTAAATATTCAAGGAAGTCAAATAATGCAAGCTAAGAAAACTTCGTTAAAACAAAAATTGACAGCAATGATAATAGCTTTCGCTATGATTCTCTCGACGTTTACCTTTGTGTCTACAGGCTCGTCTTTCACTGCGGATGCAGCGATTACGGAAGCTTTCCAGAACACGAGCGTTTCCGTTCCGAACGGTGAATTTAATGAATCATCGGGAGCCGCTCCGCGTGTGCCTAGCAGTTGGACAAGCGCGCCGTTAGGAAATACTCCCGAAGGTGGTACGGTAAACGGAGTCGTAGACCTTTCGCTTTCCAACATTACGAAAGATAATGCTTTGGAAAATCTCAAACTCGATGGATACGACGAGTTCAAACACGGCATTTCCGATCACTTAACTCCTTTCGGAAAAGACGACGGAAAGTTTGAAGGTTCTGATAGCGACGCTCTTATGATAAACTCTAATGGTTCAAAGGTAGCGTACGGATATAAATCCGCCACTCTTTCTCTCACTTCCAACTCTTATTATAAAATCAGCGCTTGGGTAAAAACCGGAGCGTTTGGAAGCGGAACGAACGATGGCGCATCTATAAAGATTACCGGATTGAAAAATCCTCTCGTGTTTAGCGGAATAGATACCTCGTCGGAAGAAAAAACTCTTATCAATGATTATGGTTGGAGAGAATATTCCTTCTTTATCGAAACGTCCACTATGTACAATTCCTCAGTTGAGATAAGTCTTCAACTCGGCAACTCGTACGATTATACGGACAAGTACGGAAATGAGCAATCGGAGATTTATACTACGAGCGGATACGCGTTCTTTGATCACGTTACGGCAACGCAGTACTCGCCTATTTATTTCGACGATGAAATTTCCGAAATTAATATTGAAAAAAGTTTCGCTAATCCCGATAAGGCCGATCGCAACTATTTCGTAAATGAAGATAATACTTCTATTTATTATTCCGAAAGTAACGCTGAGTTTCTTGCAATTGATGATAACGGAAACATCATGACTCCTGATGATAGCGGATACACCGATAAAGAAATCGGAAGTTTTGATAACGGAATGAAGGGATGGACGGTAGCAGACGGAAGTTTCGGCGGATATTCTCCTACTATTGGTATATTTAACGGTGAAAACTCAGCTATCGGTATCCATAATACGGTTCCCTACTCCCCCAACGGCATTAACGATAGAATCTTTATACTTTCATCTTGGGAATACGACAATATCGCAGAACCCGATAAAGGCTACTTCCGTAGTGAAGACGTTGGATACGCTTCAGATTATTTCACCATCCCCAGATATAAAAATTACAGAGTAAGCACGTGGGTTAATACCGTTAACGGTAAAGTTGCAAGCGCCGCAATTACCGGTTACAACTATAAAGGCGAGAACAACGATCTTTCTTCGCCCGATTACGGAAAGCCCCAGCTCTTAGTTCAAAGTGATATAAGCGGTGGCAATGCAAGCAATACGACCAGAAACGGTTGGACGGAACTTTCTTTCTATATTAAAGGCTCGGCATTTGCAGATTATAAAGTAAGAATAGAACTTTGGCTTGGCCAGAAAGACGCGCCTGTGGGTGGCGTTGCAATGTTCGACAACGTACGTATTGAAGAAATTACGGCAAAAGAATATACT
>JAFXKH010000042.1 GCA_017531795.1 Clostridia bacterium | reverse complement strand
CTATCACCCACGGAAAGTAGCAGATGTGGATATATTTTCGAGGGAAAAGGCAGGAAAATCGTACGCCGTTAGGCGCACGTCCTCGAAGATAGCCTTATGGCATCGAGAGGATTTTCCTGACTTTTAACCGAAAAGATACCACAGATGCGGTGCGTTTCTGGCGCACGCGAAGCGAGCGTTAGCGGTGCGCAAGAATAAAGGCCGTCATCCTGAGCGCAGTCGAAGGATCTAATACTCAACATCTCATAATCCATAACAAGTAGCAGATAAGGATTCTTATATTAAAAAATGACTTACGAAGATATTACAATTTTATACGAAGACAATCACTTACTCGTAGTGATAAAACCACAAGGCGTACCAAGTCAGTCGGATAAATCGGGTGACGAAGATATGCTTTCTCTCCTTAAAGCGTATATAAAAGAAAAATACGCAAAGCCGGGTAACGTATATCTTGGACTCGTTCATCGCCTTGACAGACCGACGGGTGGAGTTATGGTATTCGCCAAGACGAGCAAAGCCGCTGCTCGCATAACCGAGCAGATTAAGGACGGCACTTTTTCCAAGCGTTATCTTGCCGTACTTACTGCAAAACCGCAGATTAAACGTTCGCGCTTAACGCATTATTTGTTAAAAGATCAGGCAAATAATATTGTCAAGGTCGTTCCAATGACTACCACGGGCGCGAAAAAAGCAGTACTCGACTATAATATCATTGAAGATTCGGATGAAGAGGGCTTATGTCTTGCGGATATCCGTCTTCACACGGGAAGAAGTCATCAGATACGAGTGCAGATGTCTACGGTAGGTTGTCCGCTTTACGGCGACGTAAAGTACGGCAAAAACCAGCCCAACGGCGTGTTCTCGCTCTGGGCGTACGATCTTTCTTTTAAGCATCCCACAACGGATAAAACTATGAGTTTCAGAGTTTTTCCCGAAGACAAACACCCGTGGAAGCTCTTTAACCTTGACAAACATATCGGCATAGTAAAGCCTCGCGATTAAAAATTATTTTTTAGGAAACATATATGAAAGTTAGAAATTTACTTGGAGAAAGACTCAAAGACGTTTCAGATGAAAGCGGTGTAAAGAGTCAGATACTTATGACTAAGGGCGGTTATATGAAGCCCGTTGGAAGCGGTATATATTCGTTTTATATGCCCACTCAGCGTATTTCTCGCAAAATACAGAAAATACTCAGAGAAGAAATGGATGCGATTGACGGTCAGGAAGTTCTTTTCCCCGTGGTTATGCCTGCATCTCTCTGGCAGTCTTCGGGTAGATACACGAGTATCGGAAGTGAAATGGCGCGTTGGAACGACCGTTCAGGCAACCCTATGGTGCTTGGTATGACGCACGAAGAAGCGGCTGTACACCTTGCTGATCACACGGCAAAGTCCCACGCTCAATATCCGTTTATGATATATCAGATACAGACCAAGTTCCGTGACGAGCCGAGAGCGAGAGGTGGACTTATTCGCGTTCGTGAATTTACGATGAAGGACGCGTATTCTTTCCACACTTCGCAAGCCGACCTTGAAGCGTATTATGACAAAGCGTACGTTGCGTACGAGCGTATATTCCGTCGCGCAGGCGCAAAGAACGTAATAGCGGTTAAGTCCGATTCCGGCATGATGGGCGGAAAAATCTCGCACGAGTTTATGCTCCTTGCCGACATAGGCGAAGATACGCTCGTGATTTGTCCCGAATGCGATTACCGCGCGAATATGGAAGTTGCTGATTGCATAATAAACAACCCTGATGAAGCGGAATCGCCTCTTACCAAGGTTGCAACTCCCACGCAAAAGACGATTGAAGAAGTCTGCGCCTTCCTTGGACGAAAGCACGATTCGACGGCAAAAGCGGTAGTATATCAAGAAAACGATACGGATAAGTACGTTATAGTATTCCTTCGCGGTGATCTTGAAGTCAATGAAACCAAACTCCGCAATTATCTCAAAAAAGAAATTCATCCTGCGACCGAAATTTTACCCGACAGCGGTATCGTAGCAGGGTTTATCGGCGCGTATAATCTCAAAGCAAACGCGACTATCGTATACGACAAATCGCTCGTTGGCAAAAAAGATCTCGTAATCGGCGCGAACGAGGTTGGTTATCATTACGTTGGCTTTAATCCCGAACGCGACCTTGAAACCAAGCCCGAATACGTAGACGTTGCGAAAACGGCAGAAGGTGGAATTTGTCCCGTCTGCGGAAAGCCCGTACTTAATATCCGTCGCGGAATAGAAGTAGGCAATATCTTCCAGCTCGGCGACAAGTACACAAAGTCTATGGGTATGACTTATCTTGATGCGGATAATACGGAAAAATATCCCATAATGGGTTGCTACGGCATAGGCGTAGGCAGACTTATCGCATCCATTTGCGAAGAAAGCCACGACGACTATGGACCTATTTGGCCTATGAGCATTGCGCCTTGGCAAGTAGAAGTATGTAACCTTCGCGTAACGGACGAGAAGGTAAAGGCGACTGCGGAAAAACTCGTAAGCGACCTTGAAAGCAAGGGCGTGGAAGTCTTGTACGACGACAGAGAAGTACGTCCCGGCTTTATGTTTGCAGATGCAGACCTTTTCGGTATACCAGTTCGCGCCGTAGTCAGTCAAAAGACTTGCGAGAGAGGAGTGGTGGAAGTTTCCACTCGCGACAAAACGCTTAAAACGGAGTTTTCACTTCAAACGGCGTCTGAAGAAATAGCCTCACTCGTAAAGAAAATGTTGGACGAACTCAATAATTAACAGTAAGGATAAAAACAAAAGCTCATACGAGCGTATACTCAGGAAAACATTATGAAGAAATATAGATTATTTTCAAGCGAAAGCGTGACGGAAGGTCATCCTGATAAGGTTTGCGACTTAATAAGCGACAGTATACTCGACCTTGCGCTTGCAGGCGATCCAAAGAGTAGAGTAGCCGTTGAAACGTGCGCGTCTACGGGTTACGTTATGGTATTCGGCGAAATAACGACCACCGCCGACATTGACGTAGAAAACGCAGTCAGAAACGCTCTTCGCAGTATAGGTTATAAAAAGGAAAGCGGTATTGACCCCGACAATTGTGAGATTATAGTCCGTCTTGATAAGCAATCTCCCGATATTGCAGGCGGAGTAACCTCCTCGCTTGAAGAAAGAGAAGGAGAAGCAGACGCTTACGATAGGTTGGGCGCAGGCGATCAAGGCATGATGTTCGGTTATGCCTCGAACGAAACGGAAGAACATATGCCTCTTCCGATATATCTCGCTCACAAACTCAGCGCGCGTTTGACCGAAGTCAGAAAGCAAGGCGTTCTCCCTTATCTTCGTCCCGACGGCAAAGTACAAGTAACGGTTGCGTATGACGGCGACAAACCCCATCACGTTGATACCGTAGTAATATCTTCTCAGCACGAAGAAGACGTTACCCTTGAACAAATACAGACGGACTTAAAAAGCGAAGTCGCGCTCAAAGTTATAAGCGCAGATTTGCTCACCGAAGACACGAAATTCCTTATTAATCCGTCGGGCAGATTCGTAATCGGCGGACCGGAAGGGGATAGCGGACTGACGGGCAGAAAAATAATAGTAGATACTTACGGCGGTGTGACTCCTCACGGCGGTGGCGCGTTCAGCGGTAAAGATCCTACGAAAGTAGACAGATCGGCAAGTTATTACGCGAGATACGTTTGTAAAAATATCGTAGCGTCGGGCTTGGCGGACAAACTCGAACTGCAAGTAGCGTACGCAATCGGCAAGGCGCGCCCTGTTTCGGTATGTATTAATTCTTTCGGCACGGGCAAGGTGAGTGATGAACGCTTGCTGGAAATTATCGAAAAGGTCTTCGATTTCCGTCCCCAGTCTATCATAAAGACCTTGGGATTGAACAGACCGATTTATACGCAGTCAACTAATTACGGGCATTTCGGCAAACCGAATTTGCCTTGGGAAATGACTGATAAAGTAGACGAAATAAAAAAAGCGATATAAAATCGTCATAAAAGTGAAATACGCCCATAAATCAGATTGACTTTTGGGCGTATCTTTTTTTGCACTAATTTTCGAAACGCTACATATACATAATAATATGCGTATTCATTTGATAGGAAACGAGGGCGTTAGTATGCGCTGGATAGGCGATTATTATAGGTTTCACGGACATCAGGTCAGCGGATCGGACGTTAGTAACGGCGGACATAAAGCGGAAAACGTGGATGGCGCGGAACTCGTGATTTACACGTCGGCAATAACACCTGACAATCCCGAACTCAACCGCGCGAAAGAACTTGGAATAAGGGTTATTTCTCGCGCGACTGCGCTTGGCGAGATTGAGGGCGCGTTTGGGACGTCTATTGCCGTAGCGGGCACACACGGTAAAACGACGGTAACGGCAATGATTAACTCCGCTTTGTCAGGGCGAAAAGTAGCGATGCACTTGGGAGGAACGATAAAGGGTAAAAATGGCAATACTGACGGCGAAATATTCTTGACGGAAGCCTGCGAGTATAAACGGAGTTTTCTTTCTCTTGCGCCCACCGTTGGCGTTATACTCAACGTTGAACTTGACCATACCGATTATTACTCTTCTTACGCCCATCTTATGAACGCGTTTGAATTATTTGCAAAGCAGTCGCAAACGCTCGTATGCCCGTGCGGATATCATACTTTTAATCCACGCGCAGACGGACGGAAAATTGAAGTCGGAGCGACGGGTGAATACGCTCTTATCGGATATAAGGGGAAAGACGGAGAAAGCGATTTGCTCATAAAAACACCCGATGGCATACAAGAGTTCCACTTGGGTGTCATAGGTAAGCATAACGCTGAAAACGCCGTATTCGCAGTAGCGACGGCAAGAGTGATGGGCGTGGATTATGACGAGATCAGGGAGGGCTTGCGCGCCTTTAAGGGCGTAGACCGTCGATTGCAACTCGTGGGTAAATGCGAAGGTAGACCGCTTTATTCGGACTACGCGCATCATCCCACAGAAATTAAAGCCACGTTGTCCGCTTTATGGACGTTGGGCATAAAAAATCCGCTCATAATTTTTCAACCGCACACTAACGAACGGTTGACTGCTTTTTTTGACGATTTTATTAAAGCGTTATCAACCTGTCGCACTATTATTCTGCCCGTTTATAATGCGCGCGGAAAAGAAGCGGGAAAGACTTCGGAAGATTTATCCCGAGCGTTGTCTGAAATAGGTTGGTCGGCGTGCGCTCGTTCATTTGAGGACGGCGCGCAAATTGCCCGTACTCTTTTACCGCGTATTGACTGCATAATAACTATGGGCGCGGGAGATAACGAAAAAATCTTGCCATTTTTGTTATAGCGACTGAAATCT
>JAFXKH010000041.1 GCA_017531795.1 Clostridia bacterium | reverse complement strand
CGCGAAGGTTATCAATATCGAAGCGCATACTATGTATAAAATAACGGCGAAACAGATTTTGCCTGCGTGCGTGGAATTTATGAACGTGCTTGCGCAGTCAATAGCGAAAAAGAAAGAACTTGGCGCATCCTGCGAGTACGAAACCGATGCTCTCAAAGAAGCCAGCGCGCTCGTTGATAAGGCGTACGACCAGAATAAGGCGCTCGAAAAGGCGCGCCTGAAATCGGCAGGCATGAGCGATCTTGAAGCGCAGACTAAGTACCTGCACGACTTCGTTCTTGAAAAAATGGAAAAAATGCGCACGACTATTGATAAACTTGAACTTATCATTTCGTCCGCTTATTGGCCTTTCCCGTCCTACGGCGACTTGCTCTACTATGCGTGAGAAATTGGCAAAACAACATAATCAATCAATAAAAGACAGGCTGTCACATAAATAGCCTGTCTTTGTTTTTTATTTTCTTATAGTAATTTTTACTGCCGTCGTTTCACACAACTGACACAAAAATTCACAAAAATTTCACAAATGCTTTGAAATGTGGACATACAGTTGTCCACGTTTTTTTGTTATAATGTGTATAGAATATTTGTTCGACAATTCGGATAAAGTTTGCCGTTGGCAGAATTAGTGGCTGTACTTTTGCCACGGGGATAAAGGGCTATCACTTGTGCTTGTTTTTCTTGCCCGTAAAGAGAAAGACGAGCAGAAAGGCGGGAAGAGCGAGCGACACTATAAGGATTATTTCCACTACACCGTTAAGTTCGTTCGTGTTCGGACCGGGAGAATAGTCAAAGGGCGGTTGCTCTTCGGCAGGAGGCTTGACTGCTTCTACGATATTCTCGTTGGGCATAACGACGGTGACACCGTCGTCCGCAACGTATCCCCTGACCGTGCCAACACTCCCAATCAGTCTGCAATAATATACTCCCTCTTTACTCGCCCTGCCATAAAGAAAAAGGGTATCGGATGCCGTGACGGGTGAAAGCACGACAGAGCAATTTTCGTCCGCGTAGAGATAGACCGAGGCTATGCCGTGTTTAAGCGACACCGAACCGCTCGTGGCGTATTTGGTCACCGGTTCATAGTCTACTTTCTCCGCGCTCCCGTGCTTAACGTATCCCGACATATCGAGATAGGTCACTCTGTCATACTCCCGACCTTCTTCCTCAACGGCGACGAAGTAAGTCTGTGGAAGATAAAACGCGCAGGTATAATCAACGCCATCATAAGCGTAAAAGGGTATGGACGTTGGTAGATAGGCGTAGTTTACGGCAGGCGTGAGCGCAAGAGCCGTTATTATTTGCAGTAGGAGAAGTGTTTTCATTGATGAATTATAACATCTTAAAGCGCGCGAGGTTTGCAATAATCTGCCTGAGTTGGTCGAATATTCTCAAAAACCGTAAAGGAGGTAAAAATGACGGAGAAAGAAATCATTATGAAACTGAAAAAAGTGGAGCGACAGCTTGACTACGCGCGCAAAAATAATAGGCTTGCGCATTATAACGAACCGCCCCACGTCCACGAAAAGCAAATGGCGTTCCACAAGTGTCAAAAGCGCAACCGCTGGGTATTCGGCGGTAACCGAAGCGGTAAGACGGAGTGTGGCGCGGTGGAAGTGGTTTGGCGCGCCCGTGGCACGCATCCTTACCGTGATAACAAGCCGACGGAAGGTTGGGTGGTATCGCTCACGAGAGAAGTCCAACGTGACGTAGCGCAGAAAAAAATTCTCTCCTACTTAAAGCGCGAGTGGATAGCCGACGTCGTTATGGTATCGGGCAAATCGTCCGCGCCCGAAAACGGCGTGATAGACTATTTGCTCGTGTATAACGTTTTCGGCTCGACTTCCCGCATAGGCTTTAAGTCCTGCGAAAGCGGTCGTGAGAAGTTTCAGGGCACGAGTCTGGACTACGTGTGGTTTGATGAAGAACCGCCCGAAGACGTATACGACGAGTGCCGTATGCGAGTATTCGACCGAAAGGGCGAGACGTTTGGTACGATGACTCCGCTTAAAGGGCTTACCTTCGTTTACGATAGGATTTATATGTCTGACGATCCCGAAGTATGGTGCGAGTTTATGGAGTGGGCAGACAATCCTTACCTTGACGGCGAGGAAGTAAACAGTCTTACCGCCTCTCTTTCCGAAGACGTGCTGGAAAGCAGAAGATACGGACGGTTTATCAAGCGGAGTGGGTTAGTATACCCCGAGTTTGACGAAAACGTACACGTAATCGATCCCTTCGATTTGCCGAGAGAGTGGCAGGACTGTTTAACGATAGACCCCGGGCTGAACAATCCGCTTGCTTGTCTATGGTGCGCCGTAGACGGCGACGGAACAGTCTTTATAGTAAACGAGCATTTTGCTTCGGGCAAGGACGTTGACTGGCACGCCGAGCAGATAAGGCGCAAGAGCGAAGAAATGAATTGGCGTACCGATAGCAAAGGCAGGCTTTCAGCGTATATTGACTCTGCGGCTAATCAGCGCACGCTGTCGGGAATAAAGAGCGTAAGCGAACTGTTCCGTGAGCGTGGTATACTCGTCAATCCCAACGTAAACAAGGATTTGTTCAGCGGTATAAACACGGTCAAGACCTATCTTTCAGGCGAGCCACGGCTGTATATTTTCCGCAACTGCGTGAACCTGATCCGCGAACTGAAAACGTACGCCTGGGGCTTGGAAGATACGCCCGTCAAAAAAGACGACCACTGCGTTGACTCGTTACGTTATTATTTGATGAGCAAGCCCAAAGGAAAGATTGCTCCCACGCCTTTGACGATAATTCAGATGGATAAAGAAAAATTGGCGAAGTCCGTCCGTCGCCTCAGGAGGTGATAAACCGCGTTATGGAAAAGGAAAAACTCATCAAAGCGTTGAAAAAACGGGCTTATGGGTATACCGTTCAGGAAAAACTGACCGAATACGACTCGGACGGAAATGAGATTAAGAATAAAATCACGACCAAAGACGTTCCGCCCGATCTGTCCGCTATAAAAATGCTGATGGACTACGGCGAAGAAGAGGAATTGAGCGAAGAAGAACTTGCGCGCGAGCGTGACCGCTTACTTTCTCTCTTAGCCGAGAAAACAAAAAAGAAATAAAAACAAAAACCAAAAAGGAGATTAAAAAATGAAACTATTAAAATGTAAGTATCGCATAAAATGCGAAATGGGCGCGTGCGGAAACGTGGCGAAGTATTCCATTTTCCCCTCGCGAACGGGATCGCAAAGTACTTTACACGTTTGCGAAAACTGCCTTGAAGAATTGACCGATTTATTTATGAAAGAAAAGGTAGCGAAAAAAGAAAAGGCAGAAAAAAAAGACAAGGTGACAAAAAAAGACAAGGGGGCGAAAGATGAAAAAGAATAAGTTGATTACGCCCCAATCCGCGCAGGCGGAAAAGGACAGACAAACCGCCCTTGCCGTAAGGAAGGATTACGAACGCAGACGGGAAGAACGGCGTAGCACGGAAGCGCAATGGACGTTAAACTCCTGCTTTCTTGCAGGCAGACAATTCGTGGAGATAGGACCGATGTTGGACGTCGTAGATACTCTGCCCGAATACGCTTGGGAAGAAAGACAGGTCTATAACCATATTGCGCCTATCGTCGAAACCCGACTTTCCAAACTCGCTTCTGTGCGCCCCGTTATGAGCGTGCGCCCTGCATCGTCATCTGAAAGCGATTTGAAAACGGCGAACGCTTCTACCAAAATTCTACAAGCGGTTACGTCAAAAATGGAAACGGATAATATCATTTCCCGCGCGACGACCTGGAGCGAACTGACGGGCTCGGCGTTCTATAAAGTCACTTGGGAGGGCGGAAAAACGGGCGACGTAAAAATAACCGCAGTATCCCCTTACGAGATATATCCCGACAATCTTTCAGCCGAAGGTATGGACGGCGTGCGTTCCATAATTCACGCCCGAGCCGTGCCGACAGCCGATATTCTTTCGGCGTACGGCGAGAGCGTAGAGGCGGAAGACGTTGAACTCGTTTGTCCCGAACGCTCGGCGTTTACGGCTTTGCCCGATCTCAGGATTAACCGTCCGCGCGATTGCGCCTTACTCATTGAGCGTTATGAAATGCCGAGCAAGGAAAAGCCGAAGGGCGAACTTCTTATCGTGGCAGGCGGTAAACTGCTTTACGCAGGTGATCTGCCTTACGAGAACGGCGACGACGGCAAACGCTGTCTGCCTTTCGTGAAACAGGATGCGCTCGTCACACCCGGCGCTTTCTTCGGTACGTCCATGATTGAGAGAGCGATCCCCGTTCAGCGCGCGTATAACGCCGTGAAAAACCGCAAGCACGAGTTTATGAACAGAATCTGTTGCGGTGTATTGGCGGTAGAGGACGGCGCGGTAGACGAGGACGACTTAGTGGAGGGCGGACTTCGTCCCGGCTCGGTTATCGTGTACAGACAGGGCTCGCAAGCCCCCAGAATGCTCGACCACGGCAACGTCCCGACGATATTCACAACCGAAGAGGCAAGGCTGGAAGAGGAGTTCAACGTCATCACGGGCGTGAGCGACATTATGCGTTCGTCCAGCGTGCCTATCAACGCATCCAGCGGTACGGCTATCCAGCTTCTTATCGATCAGGACGACACCCGTCTTACCATTACTTCGGATATTATTCGTTCGGCGGTGCGTGACGTAGCCAAAATGACGCTCAGACTTTATAAGCAGTTCGCCACCGAAAAACGTCTTACCAAGTGCGTGGGGGATAACGGAGAAGTCGAACTTATCGAGTGGAAGGGCTCGGACGTAGGCGAGTGCGACGTAGTATACGATACCGTTGCCGAAACGGCAAACAGTCGCTCGGGCAGACAGTCAAGACTTCTCGAACTGCTCTCGCTCGGTTTGTTGTCGGGCGAGGACGGACGGTTGGATGCAAGTACTAAACACAAGTTGCTTTCGGCGTTCGGTTACGGCAGTTGGGAAACGGTGGCGGAACTCGAAACATTGCACGAGCAGAAAGCGGATAAGGAAAATATCTCAATGCTCGGCGGAGAAACGCCTTCGGCAGACGAAATCGACGACCACGCTATTCACGAGCGCAGTCACGTTCGGTATATGCTGTCGAGCGAGTTCGGGGAAAAGGTCAAGAGTGACGAAGGACTGAAAGAACGTATGCTTTCTCACGTAAGACAACACCGTTCAATGGCTTCGCTCAGTAAGGAGGCAGGCAAGTATGAAAACGCGACGTACGACCAGACGTGAACTGAAAAGGGAAATGGAAACGCTGACGGCTGAAAACGCGGAATTAAAAAAACGCCTGACGGTGGCAGAGGAAAAAACTCTGCAATCCGAAATACAGCCGAGCCCATCGCTTGCTTGTGAAGAAAACCGCGTAACGCCCATTATCAGCGGTGGTTATCCGACTAAGGCAACGAAACTTGAAGCGCATACGCTCAAAGAAGCCAAAGCGCTTGCTATGGAATACCTTTCACGATGGTAAAATTTATTTTTGCGCAATCTTCTATTCTGGCGCATCGCTAACGCCTTTCGTTAGCGGTGCGCAAAGAATAAACGGACAGGGAAAGAAAGGAAAGTAGTCAGTTCGCGAGAGATTACTTTTACCCTTCTTTTCCGAGCATAACTCCTTGAACAAAGGGGTTATTCACTT
>JAFXKH010000040.1 GCA_017531795.1 Clostridia bacterium | reverse complement strand
CTGCTGCTTGCCGTTGGTAATAGTATATTGGGAGATGAATATTCTTTATAAACAAACGAGGACGTTTGCTACGCAATACGCTTTTTGGAAGAAATATCCAAAAAATCTTTCCGCAATCGCTTCTTATCGCTGGGGATAGTATGTTGGGAGATGTTGGGGTATGAGATCCTTGCGTTATCGCTCAGGATGACGGCATAGGGACTAAGACGGTGGAGATTCGTGCGTATACGGGCAACAGTCGAGCGACGTGTGCCTAATTAGCACACGAGCGAGAGCGTAGCCCCGTATCACCGGCGTTATACACCGTCGCAACCAAACCCAAGACGGCGGAGAGTGCGTCTATGACGGACAGCTGGTGAGCGACGTGTACCTAAAACGTACACGAGCGAACACGCAGTTCGTCAGAGGCGTGCTTTTACACCGTCGATAAGACGGCGGAGAGTGACGCTCAGACGGGCAACAGTTGGTGAACTGTCCGAAGGGAGCGTACATATTCCGTACGTGACCGAGGCAGGTCGCCAAGCGTAGCCCGTATCAGCGTTGCTATCCGACGTCGACTATTATTTGATGATAATATCTATCCCCCCGCCCAACGCTTCCATAATCTGGCTAAGGACAGACTTGCCGGTATTGGATAAGCGTTCTACGGTCAGGGTGTATTTTTTCTCGGACTGGTCGAGAATTGACTGGACTTGTTTATAATTATCGGGTTGGACGAAAGTCAGGTAGGATGCGCTTGTTGCGAAGACAATGAATTTATTGCCTGAGATACGTACGTTTTCGTCGGGAAGTTTGCAATATTCGTTATACAGCAGAGAGGTGTTTACCTTTCTAAGTTGATTTTTGATTAAGCCAAGAACGGCTACGGCGTTACCGTCACGAGTAAGCGCAGGTTCGGGCTTAGGCTCGGCGCGAGTGAACGCTCCCGAATAATCGGGCGCAGACTGTGGCGTGGGCGCGGTCTGTTTTTTTACCGTTTGAGGCGCAGGCGTGGGCGTGGGAACAGCAGTCGGCACGCAGAGCGAAAGCAACGCGCTTTCGAGCACTATTCTCGGTGAGGTCGAATATCGCAGTTCTGCTTCGGCGCTACCGAGCGCGCGAACGAGAGTTATTAAAAACCCGAGCGACGTCTGACTTGCTATGCTCTTTAATCTCGCCAGCATATCGTCAGATACGTTGGGGGGCGTGGTGGAAGTCAGTACGAGCATAAGGTCACGGGCAAAAACGGTCAGTTCGTGCGAAATCTGTGTGACTGATCTGCCGGCATACGAAAGGTTTTCAACGCGCGAAATAATATTGCCTGCATCACCGCGAACGACGGCTTCCATAAGCCCTGCCGTTTCTTCGCTACCGCCTGCTCCCGTGATTTTCAGCGCGGTTTCATAATTAAGATTATGCGTAACGGCAAGACAGCGGTCTGCTACGGACAGAGTGTCACGCACACTTCCCTCGCCGAGCTTGGCTATGTGCATAATGGCAGAATCGTCGGCTTCTGCGCCTTCAAGCGCAAAAATCTTTTTGACGAGACCGAAGAGTTCGTCCGTCGGCACGAGATTGAAGTCAAGGCGCATACAACGGGAAAGTATAGTAGCGGGCAGTTTGTGCGCTTCGGTCGTGCAAAGAATAAATACAACGTGCGCGGGCGGTTCTTCCAACGTTTTGAGAAGGGCGTTGAACGCGCTACCCGACAGCATATGCACTTCGTCAATAATGTATACCTTATACTTGCCTGCGGTGGGAAGATAACCGACGCTCTCACGCAGTTCGCGAATATTATCCACGCCATTGTTTGAAGCGGCGTCGATTTCCAGCACGTCGAGATTGGTCGAAGTTGCAAGCGCAAGGCAGGCGGAACACTTACCGCACGGGCTTCCGTTTATCGGGCTTTTACAATTAACGGCGCGCGCGAAAATCTTGGCGCAACTCGTTTTTCCCGTACCGCGACTGCCCGTGAATAGATAGGCGTGCGAAACGGCGTTCTGCTTCACTTGGTTCGTGAGAGTAGTAACGATTACGTCCTGTCCGATTATACCGTCAAAGGTGGTCGGTCTGTATTTTCTATAAAGCGCAACTTTCATTTTTTACCGTTATTTCCTTTTGAGAAAGCCGAAAGAAAAAACGGCGGTTATAATTAACCACCGCTGGGGTTTTAATTTCTGTAAGTGACGTTACCGTGCCAGACTGTCAGGCAGGCAAGCGCAACGAGCAGAACCATACCAAGTCCTACGATAAGAACAGCGAGCATTTCCAAAGTCGCAATATAAACAAAGGCAAAAACCGTCAAGGTTGTGACGATTGCCGTAGCGATAGCGTCAAGCGCTAACAGGAACTTAAATATCAATTCTTTCGTGTGTTGAGTCATCTGTGTTTTCATAACGTATTAATTATATAAATACTCCGCAATTTTGTCAAGCATTTTTAAGCAAACGCCGTGATTTAATGAAAGGGTACGTCGCCCATATCGTCATCAGAGATCTCTTGCATTTGAACCATACCTTTCTGAAGTTCGGTGTTCTTTTCAGCAGGCGTTTTGAAAGGAGTGTCGCCGTCAAAGCTTGCCGTAGAACTGTCGTCGCTTTCGTCAAGGAAGGATACCGTTTCACCCGACCAGCGCATCTTTACCGTGCCGAGTGGACCGTTACGGTGCTTGGCGATTATGATTTCGGCTTTGTTCGCATTAGTCACGTCCGCTTCGGTAGGCTGAGGACGGTGTATGGACATAATGATATCTGCATCCTGCTCGATTGCTCCCGACTCACGCAGGTCGGACATCTGAGGCTTACGCTTTTCTTTTTCGCTTCCGCGCGAAAGCTGTGACAACAGCAGGATAGGAACGCCGAGTTCCTTCGCGGCGAGTTTCATAGTACGGGAAATTTCACTAACGTCCTGTTGGCGGTTTTCCACGCGCTTACCGCTTGACATAAGAGTAAGATAGTCTACCATAACGAGGTCAAGGCGTTTTTGTTCGCGCTTGAGCCGTCTGCACTTGGAGAGAATATCCATTGGCGTGGTGAGTGAAGTATCGTCTACGAAAATCCTGGACTCGCAGAGTTTGGTACGCGCGTCGATAATCTTTTGCCACTCTTTGGAACTTTTTATTTCGCCTTTTGCGAGTTTGGAGAAATTTACTCCCGAAACGGAAGCAATCATACGCTTTGCAAGTTGTGACGCAGGCATTTCAAGCGAGAATATCGCGCACACTTTGGGCTCTCTGTTGAGTTCGGGCGACTGCAAATGCTCCGTTGCGACGTTTTGTACGATATTCATACCGATACTCGTCTTACCTTGACCGGGACGGGCGGCGATTATTACGAGATCACCGCCGTGCAGTCCGCCGAGCACGGAGTCTATGCCCTTGAACTGCGTTTGCAATCCACGACGGGCAAACGGATCGCGTACGAGCGCATCAAAGTCCGCTACCGCTTCGATAACCGCTTCGTCAAAGGAAGTGAGCGCGCTTACGCCCTGGTCCTCGGCTACGTCGCTGATCGCCTTTTCTGCGTATTGCAGGGTGGCAAGCGAATCTTCACCGGCATAGCATTTTTCAAGCACCGCGTTGGATGCGGAAGCAAGCTGACGGAGTTGCGAAGCCTTCTTGACTATATCCGCGTGCGCCTTAAAGTTTGCCGACGTGGGCATAAAGTCCGCCAGCGCAGAGATATACCCTGCTCCGCCGACTTCGGACAGCGCTCCCTTTTTGTCTAATTCTTGCGTGACCGTGACGAGATCTATCGGGCGATTGTCGTTCCATATCGCGCGCATTGCTTCGAAAATGAGTTTGTGCGAACGGTAATAAAAATCCGTCGCCTTGACGAGCGACATCATTTCCATAGGCACGTTTTCGTCCATCATCATACAACCGAGTATGGCTTTTTCCGCCTCCTCGCTGTGTGGCAATACTTGTCCCTTGACGTTAGGATGATTCTTAATTTCTTGGCTGACTTTCTTCATTATGACCATTATAGCACAAAGTATAGCCAAGCGCAAGGGTTTTTGAAAAATTATCCGAAACATCTTCCCTACTTTTATTGATTTGCGTATTGACAACGGGTGCGTGACGGTAATAAAAAGCCTATAACAAGCAGATTGTGTTTGAATAAACAAAAACCGATTGATGAGCAATCGGTTTTTTGCGTTTATTTTTCCATTTTTGCGGAAGGTTTTATCTGTCAGGCGATAACGTTGATTATCTTGCCTGCTTTGTAAATGATTTTCTTTGCTGAATCTAAGCCCAGGAAAGCGAGCGCTTCTTTTGACGCGGTTGCTTCGTCGGCATCGGGAGAGAGCAATATCGTGCCTTTGAGTTTGCCAAGAAGTTGGACGGGAATTTCCACTTCTGCTTTGACGAGTTTGGTTTCGTCGCAAACGGGATAACTCTCTTTTACGACGAGGGACGTGTGTCCGGTTGCTTCCCAGAGTTCTTCTGCAAAGTGCGGAACGATAGGCGTCATAAGTTTTATGAGCGTTTCACTCGCATTGAAGAGCGCGGAGTCTGCATCGTCATATTTATACATTGCGTTGGTAAGTTCCATCAAACGGGCTACGGCGGTATTAAAGGAGAAGTTCTCTATATCCGCGCTACAAGCCTTGACGGCGTAGTTCACGTCGTATTCGAGAGATGCGACTTTCTTTAAGTCGGCAGGAGCGTTTTCCCTGCCCTCGTACGCCTTCATTACAAGGCGTTCTACTCTGTCGAGATATTTGGCTATTGCGGAAATACCGTCCTTGCTGAACGGACCGCCCTCGGTATACGAGAACGCGAAGCATAAGTACATTTTGAAAACGTCTGAGCCGTAAACCGAAACGTAATCGTCGGGGTTGATTATGTTTCCGCGCGATTTGCTCATACGCTTGCCGTCAGGACCGAGAATTATGCCCTGATGAACGAGTTTCTTGAACGGCTCGTCCACGTGAATATATCCCATATCTCTGAGCGCCTTGGTGATAAAGCGCGCGTAAAGCAGGTGCATACAAGCGTGTTCTGCGCCACCGACGTAGGTATCTACGGGGAGCATTTTATCCGTCCACTCGGTATCAAACGGTTTATCGGCAAGTTTGGCGTTGGGATAGCGGAGATAATACCAACTCGAACATACGAAGGTGTCGAGAGTGTCGGGATCTCGTTTTGCATCCTCGCCACAGACGGGGCATTTTACGTTGATATAACTGTCCTTGCTCGCAAGCGGACTCTTTCCGCTTGGATTGAAGTTCACGTCGTAAGGCAGTTCTACGGGAAGGTCCTTTTCGGGAACGGGGACTACTCCGCACTTCGGGCAATGAATAACGGGGATAGGCGCGCCCCAATAACGCTGACGGGATACTGACCAGTCACGCAGGCGGTAAGTCACTTTTTGTCCGCCCTTGCCAAGCTGAGCGAGTTTATCAAGTATAGCCGTCTTTGCTTCCAACGTTTTTTTGCCGTCGGCAAAGCCTGAATTGACTGCCACACCGTACTCGCAGTAAGGCAGGTCGTCGGGCGAACCGTCTGCGCTCTTAACTACTCTTTCGATAGGCAGGTTGAACTTAGTCGCAAAATCGAAGTCACGCGTATCGTGAGCAGGTACTGCCATTACCGCGCCCGTGCCGTAAGTCGCAAGCACGTAATCCGCCACCCACACGGGAACTTGTCTGCCGTTTATGGGGTTGATAGCGTACGCGCCCGTAAACACGCCCGTCTTTTCCTTGACGGTGGACGTGCGGTCTATTTCGGACTGTACTGACGCTTGTCTTTTATATTCTTCCACCGCTTCCCTGTTTTCGGGCGTGGTGATTTTGTCTACGAGGGGATGTTCGGGAGCAAGTACGACGTAGGAGCAACCGAAAAGCGTGTCTGCGCGAGTGGTAAAGACTTTGAACGAGCCACCGCCCACGAGATCAAACTCCACTTCTCCGCCCGCGCTCTTGCCTATCCAGTTTCTCTGCATGAGTTTGGTCTTTTCCGGCCAGTCGATTTTGTCAAGGTCACGGAGAAGTTCTTCGGCGTAATTGGTTATTTTGAAGAACCATTGGCGCATTTCCTTGCGCTCTACCGTACTACCGCAACGCTCACACGCGCCGTCTACTACCTGCTCGTTCGCAATAACAGTATTGCAGGACGGACACCAATTGACGGGAGCGAGTTTTTCTTCGGCAAGACCGTGCTTATATAACTGCAAAAATAACCATTGAGTCCACTTGAAATAGTCGGGACGGCTGGTCACTACCTCGTAATCCCAGTCGAAAGATGCGCCCATATTGCGAAGTTGCACTTCCATAGTCGCTATGTTCTTCTCGGTGGAGTCTTTGGGATGGATACCCGTCTTTATCGCATAGTTCTCGGCAGGCAGACCGAAGGAGTCAAAGCCCATCGGCTGGAATACTTCGTGCCCTTTCATGCGCAAAAGTCGGGCGTAAACGTCGGTTAAGCCGAAGTTGTACCAATGCCCGAGATGTAAGTTTGCGGCGGAAGGGTATGAGAACATTTCAAGAACGTACTTTTTCTTGTCGACGTTCTTTTTCTCAAAAGAATCGGCTTTCGCTTCTTCCCATCTTTTTTGCCATTTTTTATCAATTTTCAAGAAATCCATATAAATGTACCTGTTCGGGTTTTCCTTGTCTTGGACAGCAAAACCCCTTTTTTTTAACAGCGCAGAGCGCCGTGATTTTTCTTCGCAAACACTCGCCACTTGCGCAAGAGAAGCCGTCTGACGTTACGCTTATAATTTCAACGCCTTGACGAGAGCCTCTTCGCTCATATACCCCATTGTCGTTTCTGCTTTTTTTCCGTCACGCATAACGACGAAGGTGGGTATGCTCTGCACGCCGAAAGCAAAGGTGAGTTCGCTTTCTTCGTCCACGTTGACTTTATAAAATTTCAGGTCGGGGCGTTTTTCGGCAAGTTCTTCCACAACGGGCGACATCAGTCGACAAGGACCGCACCAGCTAGCCCAAAAATCTATTACGCAAACGCCGTTTGCCGTTTCTTCCTTAAAGTTGTTTTTCGTTAATGTTTTCATCATAAGCGTAGTATACCACAGAGTAGAATTAAAAACAAGTGTTTTCGTATTTTTACTACTTTTATTTATGGCAAAGTAGAATTTATTTTTATAATTTTTCCGCTATTGCCGAGCAGGAACGCTGAATGTCGTCGTAAGTCAGTTCAAAATTACGCGTGTACCAAGGATCGGCTACGTCACGGTCCTCGCCTACTTCGGTCATAAGTTTTCTGACCTTATTCAGCCCGTACCGACGGCGCATATCACGTTCGTTCTCCTCGTCCATAATATATATTACGTCCGCTTCGTCATAGTCCTTTTGCGTGATGAGCGTGGCTTGTCTGCGCTCGTAAGGAACGCCGTGAGCATCCATCGTTCGGCGCGCAGGCGGATATGTGTCCGAGCCGATTTCGTCCGTTCGCAGGGCTCTTGACCATACCTTATGTCCGATTAGATTGCGCCGGGCAAGTTCTTTTTTCATAACGAATTCCGCCATAGGCGAACGACAAATATTTCCGTGGCATAAAAAAAGAATATTCATATCTTTTACCTCGTTTTTTGCTGTTTTTATTATACCATATTTTGCCAAACAAAAGCAAGCCGATAGCAAACATTAAAAAATGATAAAATTTTTCAAAAGGGTATTGAAATTCCTTTTCATTTATGTTATAATATGAGTGAAAGAACAATCATAGTAAGGAGTCGTTTTATGATTATTACCATAAGCAGAGAAAGCGGATCGGGCGGTGGCGAAATTGCCCATAAGTTGGCAGACAAACTCGGTATCCCGTGCTATGACAAGACGGTAACTGCTCTCACCGCAGAAATAACGGGGTTTGAAAAGACTATGATTGAAAAGAGCGAGGACAAAACGCCTTTGCCTTTCGATTATTCGGGGTATTATTATTTCTATGACGTAACGTCAAACAACAAATATCTGCCCTTATACGACCAAATCTATCTTGCCCAAAGCAAAGCGATACTCAATCTTGCGAAAAAGGGAGATTGCGTTATCGTCGGACGTTGCGCTTCGCACGTGTTGGAAGAAAAAGGATTGCCTTGTTTGAAAGTGTTTATCCACGCGCCAACCGAAGTACGAGTAAAACTCATTATGGAACGTTACAATCTGAACGAAAAAGGCGCGATAAAACATATTAAGCGCAACGATAAAGCGCGCGCCAATTATTATCGCAAGTACGCTAACGCCGAGTGGGGCAAAATGCAGAATTACGATATCGCGCTCTCCTCCACTATCGGGATAGATAATTGCGTGGATATTCTCGCTGAGTTTGCAAAAAAGAAATAATTTCCTTCATTAGAATTCGAAAAACCGACAAATCGCCTTGTTTTGTCGGTTTTTCGACTTTTCGGGGAAAAATGAACTGTTAATTTTTGCGTGGCGAGATTATTTTATCAAAGTCTATTTTTTCTTGCGCTTGCGAGCCTTTGTGTGGTATAATAACGTTATGTCACCCACAATAAAATTCCGGAATATTATTTTTCTTTCTTTCTGCGTGATTTTTTGCGCCAGTCTTTTCGGATGCGCGAAAAAGGCAGAGGCGTT
>JAFXKH010000002.1 GCA_017531795.1 Clostridia bacterium | reverse complement strand
TCCTTATATTCTTGCACACCCGAAGGTTGCGCAAGAATTACCCGCGCTTATCGCTGGGGAGAGTATGTTGGGAGATGAAGGGGTATGAGATCCTTCGACTACGCTCAGGATGACGAAGTCGGGATTAAGACGGCGGAGAACGTTGGTCAGACGGGCAACAGTTGGTGAACTGTCCGAAGGGAGCGTACACAATCGTACGTGACCAAGGCAGGTCGCCAAGCGTAGCCCGTATCACCGGCGTTATACGCCGTCGCTATACACCGTCGGCAAGACGGTGGAGATTCGTTCGTATACGGGCAACAGTCGAGCGACGTGTGCCTAAAACGCACACGAGCGAGAGCGTAGCCCGTAGACGTGCGGATATACACCGTCGTAAAGTTTAATGTTTGAAGTGGCGTTGCCCTACAAACACCATCGCCATACCCTTTTCATTGCATGCGTTGATGGATTCTTCGTCGCGGATGCTACCACCGGGCTGAACGATTGCTTTGATACCTGCCTTGGCGGCGGTGAGAACGCAGTCGGAGAACGGGAAGAAAGCATCTGAAGCGAGGACTGCGCCACGGGGACGGTTGCCTGCTTGCTTTGCGTGAGCAATTGCCTGTTCTGCTGCCCAGATACGGTTGGTCTGTCCTGCGCCAATACCGATTGCCATAAAATTCTTGGCAAGAACGATTGCGTTGGACTTGGTATGTTTTACTACTTTATAAGCAAATTCGAGTTGTGCGAGTTGCGCCTTTGTCGGTTCGTTATCAGTAACGACTTCGGTCTTTTCCGCATAGAGCGAAAGGTCTTTATTCTGAGTAAGCAGACCGCCTGCAACCTTCTTCATATCGCGGGTGTTCGCATTGTAGGGCTGTTCGATATCCTTAATTTCAAGCAAACGAAGGTTTTTCTTGGTCGCAAGGACTTTCTTCGCGCCCTCGGAGAACTTGGGAGCGATTATTATTTCAAGGAAGATCTTTACCATTTCGTTAGCAGTTTGTTCGTCAACTTCCCTATTGCACGCTACGATTCCGCCAAAAATGGATACAGGATCGCAAGCGTACGCCTTTTGGTACGCATCGCAAATATTCTTGCCGAGCGCAACACCGCAAGGATTGGCGTGCTTAACCGCCACTACCGCAGGCTTGTCCGCAAATTCTTTGAGAAGATCGAGCGCGCCACCGCAGTCGTTAATATTGTTGTAAGACAATTCCTTGCCTTGAAGCTGAACTGCGGACGAGAGCGTACCGTGCACTTCGCTTGGCATAAGTTCAGAGTACCACGCGCCGTTCTGGTGCGGGTTTTCGCCGTAACGCATATCCTGTTTCTTTTCATACGCAAGCGTGAGTTGATCGGGGAATTCAATACCGAGTTTCGACTGCATATAGTTTGAGATCATAGTATCGTAAACGCTGGTATGACGGAATACTTTATACGACAGCATAAAGCGGAACTGTTCGTCTGCGGTATCCGTCTTAATGCGCTCTACTACTTCGTCGTAATCGGAAGGATCTACGACTACGAGTACGCCGGGATAGTTCTTTGCGGCGCTTCTTATCATTGTAGGACCGCCGATGTCGATGTTCTCAATCGCTTCGGCAAGAGTTACGCCCGGTTTCTCAATGGTCGCTTTGAACGGATAAAGGTTTACCGCCACCACGTCAATCTTTTCAATGCCGAGTACTTTGAGTTGGTCCATATGCTCAGGCAAGTCACGGCGAGCAAGAAGTCCTGCGTGTACCGCCGGATGAAGAGTCTTTACTCTGCCGTCCAAACATTCGGGAAAACCTGTAATATCGCTGATGTTGATAGGGTTAAGCCCTGCTTGCGCAAGCGCTTTCTCCGTACCACCCGTAGAAATGATTTCAAAGCCGAGTTCTGTCAGTTTTTTTGCAAACTCAACTACTCCCGTTTTGTCGCTTACACTTATAAGCGCGCGTCTTTTAGTCATATTTTTATCCTCTCTATTAAAATTTTTACTTTCGTTATTTATTGACGACTTTGCCGTTCACTACCGAAATTTTGTCTGCGCAAAGATCTTTTATTACGCTGACGAGCATAGGATGCTCTATCGTTTCAAGTATTCTACATTGGAGAGTTTCGGGAGTGTCGCCTTTGTGTACGATCAGTTTTTGCTGACGGATTATCGGTCCGCCGTCCACTTCTTCGCTGACGAAATGCGCCGTCGCTCCGCTTTCCGCCTCCCCTGCTTTTATTACCGCTTGATGTACGTGTATGCCGTAAAAGTTCTTACCGCCAAACTTGGGCAAAAGCGCAGGATGTATGTTTACTATTTTGTTCGGATACGCCTTGATTATTTCCTTGGGGATAATGCCGAGATACCCTGCAAGAATAACGTAATCCACGTCGTACGCCTGAAGCGTTCTGAGAATTTCTTCGTCACGGCAAGCAAGCGTAGGATAATCCTTTTTCGCGTATACAAAGGCAGGTATTCCTGCGGATTTTGCGCGCACGAGAGCGTACGCTTCATGATTGGACGAAATCACCACCGAGATTTTTCCATCAATCTCACCCGATCCGCAAGCATCCATTATCGCTTGCATGTTCGTTCCGCCACCGCTTACGAGTAACGCAAGTTTCTTCATCTTTTACCCTCCTTTAACGTGATTTAATTTTATTTTCTGACGAGCAAAACTCCTTCTTTTGAAGTTACTTCGCCGATAATATACGCCTTTTCACCCAAAGCGTTCGCCTCAGCGGTCACCGCCTCGGCTATTTCGGGACGAACAGCCAACACCATACCGATACCCATATTGAAAGTATTGTACAGTTTTTCGTCAGGCAGTCCGCTCTTTTTTGCAAGAAGTTCGAAGATAGGAAGTCTGGGGAAAGAATTCAAGTCCACCGTCACGCCCAAACCCTTGGGAAGTATTCTCGGAATATTCTCGATAAAGCCTCCGCCCGTGATGTGCGCTATACCTTCTATCTTGAATTTTTCTATGAGCGAGAGTACGCTCTTAACGTAAAGACGAGTGGGAGTAAGTACCGCTTCGCCTACCGTCATTTTAAGCGTATCGTCGTATTTTTCCAATTCCGCTCTGTCTTCGCCGAGCAGTTTTCTCACGAGCGAGAAACCGTTGGAGTGTACACCCGTAGATGCAAGACCAACGAGTACGTCACCCGATTGTATCGTACTGCCGTTTATGATTTTCGCCTTGTCTACTATGCCTACGGTAAAGCCTGCAAGGTCGTATTCGTCTTCGGGGTACATACCCGGCATTTCCGCCGTTTCACCGCCTATAAGCGCGCAACCGACTTCCTTGCACGCGCTTGCCACGCCGTTTACCACTCCCGCCATTTTTTCGGGATCGAGTTTTCCGCAAGCAACGTAGTCAAGAAAGAACATAGGCTTTGCGCCCTGACATACAACGTCGTTTACGCACATTGCAACACAGTCCGTTCCTATCGTATCGTGCTTATCAAGAACGATTGCGTATTTGAGTTTGGTTCCTACGCCGTCCGTTCCTGCGACGAGCACGGGGTTTTCATAGCCCTTGGGAAGGTTGTAGAACCCACCGAACGAACCAAGTCCACTCGGTACGTTTTCATCATAAGTGGCTGACGCGCCTTTTTTTATTAAGTCAACGAGTTTATATCCTCTCGTAACGTCTACTCCTGCGGATTTATAATCTATCATATTTCGTCCTTTGCCCGTACAGGGCGGTATTTTTATCCTTATTGATGTGAATTATTTGCCCAATTCTTTGCAGAGAAGTTCGTCGGCTTCTACAACCTGACGTCTCATTTTTTCCTTATATGCGATAAGTTTTTCTTTGAGCGCAGGGTACTTAACCGCAAGAATCTGCACAGCAAGAAGAGCCGAGTTATCCGTGCCGTTCACCGCTACGGTGGCTACGGGCACGCCCTTAGGCATTTGTACCATTGAAAGTAGACTGTCAAGACCGCCCATAAGGCTGGTCGCAATGGGAAGCGCGATTACGGGAAGAGTGGTATATCCGGCGATTACGCCTGCAAGATGCGCTGCTTTCCCTGCTACGCCTATAATGACCTCTATGCCATTTTCCTCAGCCTTGCTCACGTATTCGTGCGCTTCAAGGGGGGTACGGTGCGCTGAGATTATGCGAAGTTCCCACTCCACGCCGAAAGAATCGAGAACGCCGAGCGCAGGCTTAACTACGTCGTAGTCCGAACGCGAGCCCATTACTATTGCCACTTTTCCATATTCGTTCATTTTTCCGTCTCCGTTTGTCTATAATAAGTACTTTTGTAGTATATCATTTAGTCCGTCATAAGTCAATTATTTTATGGCTTTCTTGCCCATTTACTATCGCTTGAAAAATATTGGATAATTTTCTGACCGACGAGTTTTACGCGCTTTTGATTGACGATTATCCCCGATTATGGTATTATATATAAAGAAATATCGGGAGGCAGAAAGTGTACGACGTTGCAAAAGTCAGTCGAATAGGCTCTAGGCAAGTTAATCAGGACTTTGCGTTATCACTCGCAGACGAAACGGGCGCGTATCTCGTCGTTTGCGACGGTTTGGGCGCGTACTCGGACAGCGACAGGGCAAGTCGGATTTCTGCGCATATTATCGCGCAAGCCGTAGCCCAAAAAGAAAGTCTTACTGCCTTATACCTTGGGGATGTTTTCAAGCGCGCGCACGACGAAATTGTCAGGGCGAAAGAGCGCGGAGAAATAAGCCCGTCTTCTTGTTCTACCGCCTCTTTTTGCTATTTATCGCAAGACTCGGTCTGCACGGCGCATTGCGGTGATACGAGAGTATATATCTTCCGCCAGGGCAGAATATCCTTCGTGACCAAAGACCACTCGCTCGCGCAGATTGCCGTGGATAAAGGCAAAATAAATCGCGCGGATATTGCCGATCATAAGGACCAGAACAAACTGACGAGAGTGCTGGGCGGAAAATTTTTTATACTCCCTGACACTCACTTCGAACAACCGCTGACGGTAGGTGACGGTGTGCTCGTCTGCTCGGACGGGTGGTGGAGCGCGCTGAGCGAAGCGGAAATACTTCGCGCATTTTCCTCCTGCGTAAGCGCAGAAGACGGTTTACGCCGTATGGAAGAAATAATCAACGGCAAAGCGGACGACAACTATACCGCCCTTCTCGCAATAATAAAATAAGACTCCTTTCAATATAAATACTAATGACGAAGATTACCCAAAAAACTTTATGCCCCTATTGCCTTAACGTGATTCAGAATACATGCAAGGCGTGTGGCAAAAAATTCAGGCAAGCGGATTTCCCCACTCACCGTCTTGCGCCCTTTACCCTGCTCAAAAACCGCTATCTCACAGGCGTTGCGCTGGGCGAAGGCGGTTTTGGCATAACGTACAGGGGCCTGGACCAATTAACGGGTAGGCAGGTCGCAATAAAGGAGTATTATCCGTCTGCGCTCGTCACAAGAGATGGGGCAAAACTTCTGCCACGCTCCGAAGACTTCAGAAGCAAGTTCACTCTCGGCAAGCAAAGGTTTGCGAGCGAAGCCAAGAAAATGGCGGTCGTCAAGGGGAAAAAGGGCATAACGGCGGTATACGACTTTTTCAGCGAAAACGACACTGCGTATATCGTAATGGAGTACCTACCTGGCGTTACGCTGGAAAAATACTTGTCCGTTGTGGGCAGACTGACGTTTACGGAAGCGGTTGCTTTGCTCAGAGAAGTAATAGAAGGTCTGCAAACGCTACACGAAGCAGGTTTCGTACACGCCGACGTTTCGCCTGACAATATTATGGTTATGCCTGACGGCTCGGCAAAACTGCTCGACTTCGGTTCGGCTTCGGTTGCCGACGTATTCGGCGGTGAAAGACGGGTTACGTTAAAAAAACACTACGCGCCCTGCGAGCAGTATAACTCGGGCAGAGTCCTTTCCCGGCAAACGGACGTGTACGCTATCGGCGTAACGATATACTACGCTCTCACGCTTACCCTTCCGCCCGAATCGGTCAAGCGCGCCGAACGTGACGAGATTAAACTGCCGTCGGCGCTGGGTGGAAAAATCACGCCTCTGCAAGAAAGCGCGCTTATGACGGCTCTGTGCGTGGACGAGAAGAAGCGTTATCACAGCGCGCGCGACATGCTGACCGCTTTCGAATGCGATAACGCCATGCCGAAAACGCTCAAAAAAGGAATATACAAAAAACTGTTCGGGGAAAATTCATGAAAGGTCTGATACTCAAAAATTCATATTACGATCCACCCTTTTATCGCCATGGGTGCGAACGCATCAGAGAAGAACTTACGCGCGAGGGTGTGACTGCCGACCTGCGTGACACTTCCCTGTTTCCGCTTACCTCGAGCGGTAGCGTGGAGTGGGATAACTGCGACTATGACTTCTGCGTGTATCTCGACAAGGACAAGTATTTATCCCGACTGCTTTCCCAAAAAATGCGTTTGTTTAACAGCGCGGAAGCGGTGGAAATTTGCGACGATAAAATGCTGACGGTGGAAAGACTTGCTCGGCTCGGCTTTCCTCTGCCCGCCACCATACCCGGTCTGCTCTGCTACCGTCCCGAAATGGACGTTCCGCGCGAGTCTGCCCGTACCGTTGGGCAAAAACTCGGTTATCCCGTTATCGTCAAGACGGCGTTCGGCTCTATGGGCAAGGGTGTAGTCAAGGCAGACACGGAAGAAGAACTTTGGCGCGCCATGAGAGAAGTCAAGACACTCCCCCATCTTTTCCAGGAATATATCGCTGAAAGCGCAGGGCGTGACCTTCGGGTTATCGTCGTAGGAGGAAAAGTCGTTGGGTGCATGGAAAGACGGAGCGATACGGATTTCCGTTCCAACGTCGGTAATGGCGGGCGCGGTATAGCGGTGGCTTGTGACGACGGCGTTCGCGACCTTGCAGAGAGCGTGGCAAATGCGCTCGGGCTGGATTATTGCGGAATTGATTTGCTCTTTTCCCAAAGCGGTATGAAGGTATGCGAAGTGAACTCAAACGCCTTTTTCGAGGAGTTTGAAAAGGTCACGGGCATAAACGTTGCCGGCGCATACGCAAAGCATATCGTAAGCGAAATGAAGAAATAGGAAAATAGAGTTTGTTTTATAAAAACGCCTGAAAGTGAGTCGCTTTCAGGCGTTTTTGTGTGCGGGTGTAAAAAAGGACTCCTCGCAAAGAGAAATCCTTTGAATTATTAAATAACTATATACATATTTGATTTTATATACGGATTATGCGTTTTTCAGTATAATTCTATTTTATTTTCTACAAACGCTTTTTGATTTATAAAGGATTTTGACGATACTTTTATGGTCTTTAATTTATGACAATCATTCACTACGTAAAATGAAAATTCTTTAACCGATTCGGGAAAATATATTTCCGTTAAATTATCGCAAAAGCCAATAAAAAATGAATCTACTTTTTCTAGTTTGGGCGGGAATATCAGCTTCTTTATTTTTATACAATCATTAATAAATTTTCCTTCTATATTCCATAAGTTTTTTGAAAAAACTATTTCCTCAAGCTGTGGACAAATATCAATTAAATATTCTTCTCCTAATATCTCTTTAAGAGTGTCGTTCATAATTATTTTCTTGAGGTTTTTACACTGATAAAAAACTAAATCTGATAAATATTTAACGTTATTTAAATCAATTGACTCTATGTTGCTATCAGCAAACGCATATTGCTGAACAACGACACAAGAATCATGCAACTTTACGTGCTTGAGATTTTCATCCTGAATCTTAGAGCAGATATAATAAGGATTGTCATTAACCTTAATATAAGTAACACCCTCATATACGGTTTTTAATTTAAGAGAGTCCTCAAAGGCTTCAGAACAAACGTATTTTAAATCTCCATTTACCAATACCTTTTCTAAATTAGGAGTATGCTCTAAGCAACTTTGCAATAATTCAATATCTCCTTTGAAAATTAACGTATCAAGCTTTTCACTTTTCCTAATAAAATCAGTGACCTTTTTTATATTAACGTCATTATGACTGGCAGGAATAATAACTCTCGAAAAATCAATCTCAGATGAAGCAATATAATTATATTTTTGAGCGCTAGATTCCCAAATAAGAAACTCATATTCATCAATTAAGGCTTGTGATGAGGTATTTAATTCATCAAGTATATCTTTATCAATTAATTTAAAGGTATGCTTGACGTTTGAAAATCTCCTATTCCATTCATAATTTAATTCATAAAAATCCTGATTACCATAAATTATTAAATCAGGATGACAATTCTTAAATACTCCATAGCTGGTGCTTATATCCTGCATGCCAAAAATAATCTCGCGTAAAGATGTACAAGAAATAAATACCTCTGAACCTAAATAAGTAATTTTAGGTAAATATATCTTTTTTAAGCTAACACAACTATCGAATACGTTACTTCTTAAAAAAGTAATATTTTCACCTAATTCGACACGCGCCAAAGATGCGCAATTATAAAAACAATGTTCGCCTAATTCAGCTATGTTTATTAAGGAAATCTCCTTTATTTTACTTCCCGCAAACGCTCTTTTTGATAAAAATTTTACTTTATTTAAGGAGACGTATTCTGCCTTTGACGAAAGAAAGGCGTTTGAGGCTATAATACGACAATCATCCTTGATTTGTATATGTTTGAGAGACTTATTTGCATTTATAAATATAAAATGCTCGTTATTATTTACCTTTAAATATTTTCCTTCTGGTTCATTAACAATTAAGTTTTTAGAATTGGCGAACGTTTTTTCATCAATAGATTGGATATCCCCTACGATATATACGTCTTCTATGTTTGGACAATTAGATAAAAAATTATCTATTTTACAATCATCACTTAATATTATTACCGTCTTAACCTTTTTGTTTTCTTCTGCTACCGACGTAATACTTACAACCTTTTTGTGATCTATAAACTTGGGTATAATAACTATATCACTTATAGGATCAACTTTTAAATAAATATCTCCGAATATGTTTTCTGCCTTTAATCCTTCTCTTTTTGAAGCAGATTCGTTTAGATTTGAAAACAACGTCGCTATTTTTTCTATATCAAATCCGTTCGATGAGTTTTTGTTTAGTCTAATTCTCAGGTCTAAATCAAAGCATGGCGCTTTTATATTACCAACCACATAACTAATAAACTTAAAAGTAAGAATCGGATTTAAAAAAGCTGACAAAAAGGATAATTCAAATAATAAATCTTCCTTTTGCAATTCCTTGAATTTGCACGTCGTATTGAAGAATTTTTTATATTTGGCGCTGTCGTGAGATTGCCTTAATAAAAAATAATCATGATACCATTCCAGCATGCTTACCAGACTTTGGTAGAATTCTTCCTTCTTATATAATATTCTCTTGTCTAATTCGTTTTTTATGATTTCATATTTATCATGACTATAATCGTACAGATCTTCATCTGAAATCTTATTCTCACTTAATAGAAAAATGTTTACACAATCCATTAATTTTTCAATATATGGAGTAAGTTTAAGCTCTTTTTCTATTTCTTGATATTTGTTTTCATCTATAGTTTTTTTAATGCTCGGCCCTATCATACCCTTAATATCACTTAGACAAAAGGTGTAAGTTGATGCATAAATTGATAACATATCATTCCCTCCTATTGTTCACGATAGCGCCAAGAGTACCGTTTTTCAGCTTCTTGGACAATTTTGAACCAAATATGTTCAATTTTGTTTTTACGCCATTATTATACCCAACAAGGTGGTGTTTGTCAATAGGCTTTATAAATTTAATGGATTTATTCCTCTTAATTGCGGCTTATTTATAAAAAGCTCCCTAAATTGCAACCATTTAGGGAACTTTTTTTTGAAACATTTCTTATTTTGTTTTCAAAAATATTTGTTAAATCAACTTCAAATTATTTGCTTATTTGATAAAGCGATCATCGCAAACGCCAAAACAAACGGCTTATACTGTAAGTCTTGCGTAATACTTTTCTGCGGAGGCTTTCATACCGAGTGTGGAAAGGAAGAATCCCAGCCCTGCGAGCGCGGTAAAGACTGCGAGAGTTACCGTCGCGCCTATTTCAGTCACGCCAAAGGAAAAGGTCAGCCATACTTCAATACCGACGCACGCGCCGAGCACGAGTACGCTGGCGAGCATACCGACAAGCATGGGAATTAACGAAGAAAAATTATTTTTAACCGCTTCTCTCGGCGTTACCCAATTGAGTTTAGGCTTTTTCAGATCACGGCGTACACCAATATTAATGAGCGTCATTTCAAGAAGCAGGCTAAAAACAAAGGTGAGAATCATAAGAAACGGTCTTGCTATGCCGTAAGCAATCGTCGTTATGGTAAAAGATATTACCGAAAGGAGAATGGTAATTCCGCCGATAATATTCGACAGTAGAATTTTCGCAAGCATTTGGGTATAATACGGCACGGGTATAGTCTTGCTATACACAAAGGTCTTTCCTTCTCTGCTTACTGCCGTGAACGCGCAAATGTTTATGCTTGATCCAAGTAAGGTCAGCATAGCAAAACCTATCGCCCAACACACAAACCACGAAATGCTCTGCATTTCCGGAATTAAAAAGGCGTCACCCATCATTACAATATATACGACGATTAATATCGGGGTGATTACCACACCGAAAAGGCATTGGAAGGCAAACGACGAGTTGCGGTAGAGTTCGCGCCACTCCTTTTTCATAAGCGTTTTGAGTACCGACGAGGATACGTGCGTTTTTGTCGCCGAACGAGATACGTTGTGTTCGCTCTGACGGAGAACGGTGGGAGCGTAGGTCTTTTTGCTTATTATTATCGTTGCGATAAGCAATACTATTATTGTGGCAAGGTATATGCCAAGATCGAGTACGACGGAATATACGTACGCGCCGAGCAGTCCGGGCATAAGCGCGCCAAAACGGGCAAGGCAATAGAACGGGTATAGTATGCTCGCAGAAGTCTGCAATACGCTTACTATGTTTATAGCGCCCATATCGGTAGGTCTGCTGAGAGAAATAGTCATATATACCGTCATAATTAACGCAGCCAATATGATAAGAATAATACCGCTTATCGCGCCTTTTTTCTTGAAAAACGACGCCAGATACACGAGTGGCACGGATATTATTGACGATACGAGCAACGCGCAAACAGGTACTGTTATTACGCCAAGAACGAGCATTATATAATACGTGAACGGCTGAGCCGAGCTTATGCCAAGCGCAAGTATGGACGGGAAAGTAAAAATCGCCGTAAGCGAAACTTCCTGCACGTATATAGCGGTGAGTTTACTGAGATATACGGTGCTCGGAGATACGGGCAAAGACATTAAAAATTCCGAGTCTTTGGAAAAATATATATACGAAAAAATCCCTATCGTACCAAAGACGAGCATCGCGATAAAGCCGAAGTCAAAAATGAGCGCAGTTATTTCCGTGACTATTCCCAACTGTCCTAATACTCCGCCATAAAGGACAAACACTAACGCGCCCAAGCATGCCAGGATTGCCGAAATAATACCCACTATAAGAAAGTGGGATACGCTCTTTTTCTCACCCGTGGTCTTACGGAAAAAGGAGGACAACAGCGTTTTCGTAAGGAGCAAATATTTCTTCATTTACACCTCCGCTTTGTCTTTTTCGCTTGCAACGGCGATGAAGATGTCTTCCAGACTTCCATCGCCCTTTGCAGAGCGTATTTCGTCCAGCGTACCCGTCATTACCAATTTGCCTTTTATAATAATTCCTATGCGATCACAGATTTTTTCTGCGGTATCGAGAACGTGCGTGGAAAAAAAGACAACGTTGCCTGCGTCCGCATGAGCGCGCATAATGTCTTTGAGTTCTTTTGCTGATTGGGGATCAAGCCCGACCATAGGCTCGTCAAGAACGAGTACTTTGGGATTATGCACCAATGCGCCGATTATGGCGATTTTTTGTTTCATACCGTGCGAGTAAGTTTCAATACGGTTGTCGAACGCCGAAGTGAGGTTGAACGCCGAAAGCAGTTTTTCTGCGCGCTCTTTTCTTTCCTCGCCTACGTCGTAAACGTCCGCCATAAAATCAACGAATTCTCTACCCGTCAATTTCTCGAACAATACTCCGCTGTCAGTAACGTAACCAATTTCTTTCTTTGCGAGCAGACTTTCCTTTACGACGTCGTAACCGCAAACCGTTATTTCTCCTTCCTCAAACGGAAGTATACCCGTAATCATTTTTATCGTGGTAGTTTTACCTGCGCCGTTTGGTCCGAGAAAGCCGAAAATCTCACCGCCGTTAAGGTCAAGGCTGAGTCCGTCTACCGCGTAAGTAGTCGATTTCGCATAGTTCTTTCTGATATTTCTGATCTTTACCATATTGCCTCCAAAAAAATTATACAGGTTTCCCGTAATTCCTATTGAGAGTATACAACAACTCGCAAGCATTGTCAACCGTTTTAATTTCATCCGATAAACGCCCAAACGCAAGTGGTCTTATTCGGTATGAGCGTGAATAAAATAACTGTATGAATATTTGCGAATTTTACGGAACGTGCGAAAACGGTCTATCGCGCGCAGAAGCGGAAAGGCGGTTAGGTCTGTACGGCGCAAACGAACTACCACGCGCAAAAAGTCGTCCGCTTATCCTGCGTATGCTCAGCGGGATGAAAGATCCGATGCTTATCGTATTGATCGTTGCTTCAATCGTCAGTCTTATACTAGCGATCTTCGATTTTTCACCTGTTGCTCTTTTCGAACCTTGTCTGATATTTTTTATCGTTATTCTAAACGCGCTCATTTCCGCAGTGCAAGAACGACGAGCCGAAAAGTCGCTTGAAGCGCTTACGGGTATGTCTGCGCGGAAATGCAAGGTCGTGCGTGACGGAGAAGAAGAAATAATAGATTCCGCCTTGCTCGTTCCCGGCGATCTCGTCGCTCTGCACGCAGGAGATATTATTCCTGCCGATTGCGTGATTATACGAGCCGACCACGTCACGAGCGAAGAAAGTATGCTGACGGGCGAAAGCCTTGCCATACGCAAGGATCTCGGTGACGTCTTACGCTCGGGGTGTACGATTTTGACGGGAAGCGCAAAAGCAGTCGTTGAAAAAACGGGCACGGGTACTGAAATGGGCAGAATCGCCGAAATGCTTGGTAAACACGAACGCGCGCTTACGCCCTTACAAGAAAAACTCCGTAAGCTGTCCGAGCAACTTGGAATTATTTCGCTCGTTATTTGCGCCGTGATATTTGCAATCGGATTATTTGGAATATACGTCGTGGGCGTGCGTGAACTGACGAGTATGGGACTGTTTATGACGGCTATCGCTCTTGCCGTGTCCGCCCTGCCCGAAGGCTTGCCCACTACCGTCACTATCGTGCTGTCGTCGGGTACTCGGCGTATGGCGGAGCAAAAGGCTATCGTCAAAAAACTACCTGCCGTAGAAACACTCGGCTCAGTATCCGTCATTTGTACGGACAAAACGGGTACGCTAACGAGCGGAGTTATGACGGTGACGGAAAAGGTTTCTTACGCCTCGGACGTTCTTGCGCTCGCTTCGATTTGTACGGATAACGCTACCGACCCCACCGATTCGGCAATACTATCTGCCGTAGGCGGTAAGGTGGCGTGCCAGAAGTTATCCGTTACGCCCTTTGATAACGCCAAACGCACAATGAGTGTGACGGCGAAGGTGGGCGGAAGCGTTATGGAAATCGTTAAGGGCGCGTACGAAGAAATATCTACGCTCTGTCAGGATAGGCGCGCGCAAGCCAAAGCGGACGAGATGAGCCGTCGGGGGCTTCGCGTTATCGCCGTGGCTATGCGGGTTATTGACGAGCCGAGTCAAATAAGAAACGGTCGGTTCGAATTCGTCGGCTTGCTCGGGTTATCAGATCCACCGCGCAAAGAAGTAGGCGAAGCAATCGCAAGATGCAAAGAAGCAGGTATTCGCGTGATTATGCTTACGGGTGACGGGGTGGGCTCTGCCGTCAGCGTTGCGCAAACGCTCGGACTGTCTACCGAGTGCGTTACGGGTACGGAACTCGCGCTTTTGTCAGATGACGAACTGCGTAAAAGGCTCGCCACCGTGGGCATTTTCGCACGGGTTACGCCTTCGGATAAACTGCGCGTAGTCAAGGCTCTACGGGATATGGGCGAAGTCGTAGGCGTTACGGGTGACGGAGTAAACGACGCGCCTGCGCTCAAAGTCGCGGACATAGGTTGCGCTATGGGTAGCGGTACGGAAGTCGCCAAGGCAGAAGCGGACATAGTGCTGACGGACAATAATTTCACGACCATTGCGCGCGCCGTACAGGCAGGTCGAGGCATATTTGAGAATATACGCAAATCCGTTGCCTTCCTGCTCGGCACGAATATTGGCGAAGTCGTCGCCGTATTTCTTGCCACTTGTATTTCGTTTGACTCGCCCTTGCTTTCTATGCAACTGCTTTGGATCAACCTTATTTCCGATTCCTTTCCTGCTATTGCGCTGGGCAACGAAAGAGTACGCGCCGACGTTATGAAACGCAAACCTACGCCCAAAAACGAGGGGATTTTTAATCGCAATATGCTTGCGCAGGTTATCGCTCACGGGTTACTTTTCGGCGCGCTTGCGCTGACGGCTTTCTATGTAGTCAAATGGCAAACGGGTGACCTGGCTTCAGCGCGCACGGCATCTTTTATCACGCTTGCGCTGTCGCAAACTCTCCACGCCTATAATATGCGTTCGGATAAACCGCTGTTCGCTATCGGCGCGCTGTCAAATAAAATGCTTAATCTCGCCACCCTTTTCGCGCTTGGGCTTGTCGCTCTCGTTACGCTCTGCCCTCCCCTTGCCACGTTGTTTGGTATGTGTTTTCTTCCGCCGTGGGCGTATGGGTTATGCATTGGATTGGGGGTTTTACCGCTTATTATAAACGAAGGAGTGAAAATTGCAAGGTACGTTACGCAGGTGCGGAAAGAACCGCTTATTCTTGCGCACCGCTAACGCCTTTCGTTTTTGCGCACCGCTAACGCCCTTCGTTCTTGCGCGCCACTAACGTTCGCTGACGCGCGCGCAATACTTTTTCCGCATCTGTGGTATCTTTTCGGTTAAAAGTCCTTTATTCTTGCGCACCGCTAACGCTCGCTTTGCGTGCGC
>JAFXKH010000039.1 GCA_017531795.1 Clostridia bacterium | reverse complement strand
TTCATAGGCGTATGTAAAGCGTTGACGGCAATACCGTGATGATTGAAATATCCGTACGGCGAATACTGCCAGAACCAATCTTCTCCGCCCAAAGTAAGGGAGACCGTTCTGAGCGCGCGCTTGTTTCTGCCCGAAAAGCCTTCGTTATCTCGGCATATCGTGCATTTGGGATAACCGCCTTTTACGCTGTTTCCGCTTACCGCTTTTTTGGGATCGCGGAATTCGGGTTTGGACTTATTTATTGTCACGACAAGTCCGCCTGCGTTAAATCTCGGATTTGTTTCCAGCGCGCTCTTCTTTACGTAATCGCCACGCACGGAATAATCGTACAGCCACTCCGTCGCTTTTGCCGAGCCTTCCGCTTCCTTTATGCGTTGAAACTCGTCGTCCACCTTGCTCGGAAGCATCATAAGCGCGCCCATAACTTCGTCGTTATAGACCGCCTTGTCCTCCAAGCCGAAAAGACCCGCGTCAGCGCAAGCCTTATCAAAAAATGCCAATAGTCCATCGGGAGAAGAAGGTATTTCCCCGTCATATTTTATCTCTGTGAAAGAATCCAGCCCGATCTTTTCAATAACGGTGTTTCGCGCAAAAGAAACGTCACGTGCGTCAAGACCAAGATATTTACGGGCGTACCGGATTAGCCCGTCAATAGCCTTATAAACGTCGTTCATATGAACCCCTCCGTACAAGTGATAAAAGTCAATCAAAATTAGTGTTTTTTATATATTATCATAATCTTGGCTTGACTTCAAGAAGATTATTGACATATTTATAGAAATTTTAAGTGATATTCCTATCGTGAGCATAATATCGCAAATGAATACACTTTTCAATAATTTTTTATTCTATTATAGACATTTATTGTCTGTTTTGTTTTATTTTGAAAAAAAGTATTGACAAAAGCGCAGTTTTCTAGTAAAATATTTACGGAGGGTAAGAAAATGATTGCAAAGCGCGAAGTATGGAAATATAAGGGCAATGAAAATGTCTGGGTAGGAAAATACAAGAACTCTCACAATATTCTGCATTGGCATTATGACTGCGAGTTACTTTACGTTGAGCAAGGTAAAATTGACGTCTTTTGCGAAAGAGAAAAATATACCCTTCAAAGCGGTGACGCGCTGTTTATCGACAGCGGTTGTATGCATTATATGCAGGCGCAGGATCCCGAAACTCTGCTTGCCGTTATCGTCTTCGACTATGATAACGTTAAGCCTTACCTTGGGCATTACGCGTTATCTTCTCCGCTTTTGACGAAAGACTATAATATCAAAGAAATTTACGCGAAACTCAAAAAAGAATTGACAGAGAAAAATATGTTTTACGATGCGGTTCTTTCCTGCGAAATACAAAAACTCGTGATAGAGATTTTTCGTTCGGAGGAGATTACTACGCGCATGAGCGTAGGCGGAAGCGCGCAGGCGTTTAAGCGACTGCTGTGCGAAATAAACGAAAAATACGAGTTTTATACGTTTAACGATGCGTCTAAGTTTATGGGGATGAGCCCCGCGTATTTCTCCCGTTTCTTCCGCGCAATGTCGGGTATGACCTTTTCGCAGTACTTAAACTACGTCAAAATCGACAACGCTATCCGACTTTTGAGTACGGACAAGACGTTGCAAATAACCGAAGTCGCTATCCGTTGCGGTTTCTCCACCATAAGAAACTTCAACCGCATCTTCAAGGAACTTACGGGGTATCAACCCAAACGTCTGCCCGAAGGTTATTCATTCAACGACAAGTTCGCCCGCCCGATCGGATAAATCGTTCAATCCCACGCTTACGGGCTATGAATTCGTCAAGCAGGCTGAATAAAACTTTGCGGTAAAAATTATTTATATTTGCAAAAATTAAAATTCAATGATAAAAAAAGAGAATGAAACGGTTTTTGCCGTCACTTTCTCTTTTTTTATGCGATAAAGAATAAAGGATTATATCAAAGTCCAGAAACTCTACGCGCCATTATACTGATTCAAGGAGCATTTTGTCTGCGACGAGAGCAATGAACTCGCCGTTCGTGGGTTTTTCATTATGATTATACACTCTAACGCCGAAAAGGCTGTTGATATTTTCTATCTTTCCCCTGTTCCACGCCACTTCAATGGCGTGACGGATAGCCCGTTCTACCTTGCTCGACGAAGTATCGAAGCGTTTTGCCACTTCGGGGTACAGTCGCTTGGTGATACTGTTTATCACGTCGGGGTTATCTATCGCCATTTTTATCGCTTCGCGCAAAAACTGATAGCCTTTTATGTGCGCCGGAATTCCTACCGTTATGAAAATATTCGTTATTCTTTCTTCCAGCGTTTTATTCTTTATGCGGTTTGCGTTGTTGGAGCGCATACAGTCGCCTATACGGGCAAGGAGCGTTTCGTTATTGAACGGCTTCAACAAATAATATCTCGCGCCGAGTTCGGTTGCGCGCGTGATAAAATTGCTTCCCGACAGCGCGCTCATCACGATTACTTTCGTCTTTTTTCCTATCTGTTCGAGTACGCCGTATCCGTCGAGCTTGGGCATAACGAGGTCAAGCAGTACCACGTCGGGCGCAGTCGCCGTTATTTTCGCAAGACCGTCCTCGCCGTCCGTAGCAGTAGCCACTACGCTGACTTCTTCCGTTTGGGCAAAATACTCGGTCAGAGAATTGAGTAATTCTTCGTTGTCATCCACTATTACGATTTTTGTTTGCATTGTTTTGCCTCCGTGTTTTTTCAGTCATATTATATCAAAATATCCCGAAAACCGCAATAATGCCGACCGATTGAAGTTTGGCGTAAATCCACGAAGTTTCTCGCAATATCAAACAACGTGTCGAAAACCTATTTCAACAGCGTTTCGCGCGGAAACAAGAGCCTATGTGTTGACAATCGCAAAGCAAAATGTTATAATGCCTTTATGAAAGCGTGGAGATTAACGCCTTCAAAAAGTCTTACGCTCTGCGAGGAACAGAGCGAAGCCACTCCCGAAGGCAACGTAAAAATCAAAATTAACAAAAGTCTCGTATCAAGACCGGATATCTGCATATACGACGACAGCATTTCCAAGCCCGAAAATCTCGTGCCTATCTGCTCGTGTTGCGGTATGGTCGTTGAAGTCGGAGAAGGCGTAACGAGTCTGTCGCGCGGTGACCGTGTGTTCGTAAAAACTCAGCGGTTCTGCGAGGCTTGTCTTGCCTGCCGTAAAGGTAAATACTCAGACTGTCAGAACGTGGAATATTACGGAATTACGAGAGACGGGTTTGCGCGGGACTTCGCCGTAGTACAAGAAACGGACTGCGCCAAACTCCCGGACAGAATAAGCGACGACAGCGCGGTTTTTCTCGATTATATCGCTATCGCCACTCAAACGATTATCAGTACGGGCGTTAAAAAAGGCGAACATCTCGTTATTTCGGGTATGAGCGCGCTCGGACTCGTGCTTGGTCAAGTCGCGCTTTACCACCAAATCGTACCTATCATTATTGACGTTGAAGAAAAATATCTCGAAAAAGCGAAGGAACTCGGTATGTATTATACCGTCAATGCGAAAGCGCAGGATCCCAAGGATAAAATCTTCCACATAACGGGCGGAAAAATGGCAGAGTGCGTCGCGCATATATCGTCAGGCGAAGTGCCTCTCTCCGTTTCTATGGACTGCGTTGGAAAAAGCGGAACGCTCGCCGTCGTTGGCAGACACGGCGGTAAGTATAATCTGGACTGCTCGTTGAGGCCCGTCATTGAAAACGCCGTAACAGTAATCGGCATAGACAGTAGCGGATCAAACATGCAGATTGCGATAAATATGATTGCGAATAAAGCGATTAACGTCGAATCGCTTATAATCGGAACTGTGGGATTTATGGATATCCCTACTTTGCTTGAAGAAACGGCAAACTCCCCCGACCATTTGAAAAAAATCATAGATTTCAAACAATAACGGATTAAGTAATATAAAAGAGCAAGAATAAGTGATTTATTCTTGCTCTTATTTCGTTTGCTTTGAATTGTTTTATCTTATGCCGTATTTTTCGATAATATAGTCCATATCCTTATCGCCTCTGCCCGAAAGGTTGACGAGAATTGAGCCTTTGCCCATTTTCTTGGCAAGTTTCATAGCGTAGGCTACGGCGTGCGAACTTTCAATAGCGGGGATAATGCCCTCTTTGCGAGAAAGTTCAAAGAACGCGTCAATAGTATCGTCGTCGCCAATTACGTCATACTTAACTCGTCCGGAATCGCGAAGGAAGGCGTGTTCGGGACCTGACGAAGGATAGTCAAGACCGCTGGCTACCGAATATACGGGAGCAGGCTCGCCATTTTCATCTTTGAGCATTATGCTGTTGAAGCCGTGCATTACACCTTCCGTGCCGTATTGCAGGCTCGCAGCGTGATCACCGAGTGTCGTGCCTCTGCCCAGCGGTTCTATACCGTAAATATCAACGGGATCGTTCAAAAAGCCTGAGAACATACCCATAGCGTTTGAACCGCCACCCACGCAAGCGACTACCGCATCCGGAAGTTCGCCCGTCATTTCAAGGAACTGCTCGCGAGACTCTATACCGATTACGCTCTGGAAATCACGCACCATCATAGGGAACGGATGCGGACCTACAACCGAGCCTATGCAATATATACACTCCTTATAATCCCTGCTGTACGCCTCAAAAGCGGAGTCTACCGCTTCTTTGAGCGTTTGCAAGCCGTGAGTGACTTCGACTACGTTCGCGCCGAGTATCTTCATTCTCGCTACGTTGGGGGCTTGTTTTTTTATGTCAACCGAGCCCATATAAATGTCACATTCAAGACCAAAGTACGCCGCCGCAGTCGCAAGCGCAACGCCGTGCTGTCCTGCGCCCGTTTCTGCAATTACCTTTTTCTTGCCCATATACTTGGCGAGCAACGCTTCGCCCATACAGTGATTGAGTTTGTGCGCGCCCGTGTGGTTTAAGTCCTCACGCTTTGCGTATATCTGCACGTTACCAAGGCTACTTGACAGTCTTTCAAGATAAGAAATGGGAGTCGGTCTGCCTTGAAATTCTTTGCGGATCTTTCTGAGTTCGCTTATGAACTTGCTTGATTTGCAAATGGTGAAATACGCATCGGTAATTTCTTTCATTGCGTTTTTAAGGTCGTCGGAAATATATCTTCCGCCGTAATTGCCGTAATATCCCTTTTCGTTGGGATAATTTTTGAAATAAGTATCGTAATCTATGCCGTTAAGTTTCATAATAATTCTACTCCTTTTGAGGTGGTTTCATTTTTTGAGTTTTTCGTTTTATTCCTTTTTACTCTTTTTCTTCGGCGAAGTATCGCCATCGCTTTATCGGTAACATAATTTACCCTCCCTGCGCCGAGGGAACAAAAAAGTCCCCGACGAAAAATCGTCAAGGACGAGATAACCCGTGGTGCCACCTTGCTTTGCGATTTGCATCGCACACTTTGCGGAATACCTGCATATTCCCGACCGTTTACGTAGGTCCTACGTCGCAGAATACTCGGTTGCCCTTTGACTGCGCCCTCAGCGGTCCATTTATATAAGCGGTCACGATTCGGCTTTCACCTGTCCGAACTCTCTGTACGCTCCGTCCTTATTTTTATTTCCGCCTCAACGGTTTATATTAACTTAAAAATAAAATATCACAATCTTCGACAGATGTCAACTGTTTGAAATGATTTA
>JAFXKH010000038.1 GCA_017531795.1 Clostridia bacterium | reverse complement strand
CCAGCTCAGCCATGGTCAGAACCTCGTATAGAAGAAATAGCAGGTGTAAAATTTGAGTATTGGGATCCATTGACTATAGAATTATGGCGAGATGTAAAGTAAATTAATTATCAATTACTAAGGAGGAAAAATTATGAAAAGTAGAACATTAAAAATTATTAAGGTCGTTGGGATTGTTATAATCGTTTCGATTACCGTATTTTTTATAATTTTTTACTCTTCTATATATTGGAATTTACATTTGAGTTTCTCACAACTTCCCCGAAAGAATTATGAAGACAGAGTAGTAGGTGACTTCGTTGTACGTTTTTATGTGGACGACGATTATTGCGAGATAAAGGGTACAAGCGAACAGGGGAACAACAAAAGATTTTTAGTAATTCCCGAAAAAATAGACGGCGTGCGTGTTGAGGCTTTGGGCGTGTACGGCCCTTTCCTTATAAGACCCGGTAAATTGTACCGCGCAGAAATAGAAAGCGATAAGATTGAAAAGGTCTATTTTGAAGCTGCAATAAAAATGTCTTCCGAGGCGTTTGATACGCATTACTGTCCTAATATACAAAAAGTAATGTATCCCGGTTTTGAAGAGAATCCGTACTGTCTTGACAGAGACATGTATGCTGTGTATTATTTTCGCAGTATATATGAAGAATTTATAGATCCCGACGCAATCCCCCTTGCAAAAACTCCCACATATCCGGCAAACGTATCGTATTATTACAATTATGCAAACGCAGAAAACGACGGATATTATTGGATGGACGATTGCGAGTACGGAAGCGAAATAGAGTTTATTCCGAAAGACCCTGTAAGGACGGGTTATACCTTCGGAGGCTGGTATAAAGAGCCGGAGTGTATCAATAAATGGGATTTTAATACAGACACACTACCAAATGAAATAACGGAAATAAACGATAAAGGTCAAGAGACGGTGGTATATCAAGAAACGATCCTGTATGCAAAATGGATTTAAGAATTTAGTTCGACATTAAATAAAAACAAGGGGAAGATGATCATCCAAATAATGTAGATTCATTAATCAGCATTGGTACGCCGTATTCTGAATTCTTTTTAAATTTCTCAGCGTATATAACGGACTGAAAATTATTGCCTTAGAAAGCGCCACAAAAGTTTTTCTTTTGTAGGCGCTTTTATTGTTTATAGATAAAAATAAAAAACTTAACACGACTTTATACATTATCTGTCGTTACGATATTGACAAAAACCAGGGGAAGTGATATAATTCACGTATGGCAAAGAGTAAGACAATGGGTAGCAGAACGTTATCCACGATAGACCTGCTTGATTATTCAAAGGCAAAGAACAAACGTACTTCCGTAAAGCGCAAGATAGACGTTTCGCGCGCGGAGAGATACGCTCCCGACGTTGCTTCGGGGCTGACGGGCGAACAGGTAGACAAAAGAAATGCAGACGGCTTAACGAACGTAGCGACGAACAAAACGGGACGTTCGTATCTTCGCATTATTGCGTCCAACTTGTTTACTTATCTCAATCTGCTCGTTACGGTAATTTTCGTTGCGTTGCTTCTCGTCGTGGATATTACCAAGGATTGGAGCAAATTTATGTTCGTAGTAATCGTTTCTTTGAACACGATTATAGGCATAGTGCTGGAATGCAAATCCAAAATGACGATAGACAGGCTCAAACTCGTGACTGCGCCCACCGCAATAGTCGTGCGTGACGGGCAGACAAAAGCCGTACCCGTTCGGGAAGTAGTGCTTGACGACGTAATATATCTTGAATCGGGCAAGCAGATTTGCGCCGACTCAATAGTGCTTAAAGGCGAGTGCGACGTCAACGAATCAATGCTTACGGGCGAAAGCGTACCCGTGCATAAAAAAGCGGGCGACGTGGTATATTCGGGCTCGTTTATGACGGCAGGAAATTGTTACGCGCGCGTGGATAAAATCGGCGACGACAATTACGTGGAAATGCTCTCGTCGTACGCGAAGAAATATAAAAAGCCCAAGAGCGAACTCAACAAGGCTATAAATCTCGTAATCAAAATCGTTTCGGTCATAATGATTCCCATTGCGATTCTTATGATCTTCAGTACATATAATAATCTCGTTGCCAATCCCGGCATTATACACGAATGGGGCAGGGGCAAAGGTTATTTGTTCTATGAACTCATTACGACGGTATCGGGAGCGTTAGTCGGTATGATTCCGTCGGGAATGTTCCTGCTTACCAGCGTTGCGCTTGCTACGAGCGTTATACGCCTTGCAAAACGTCATACTCTCGTGCAAAACATATACTGCATAGAAATGCTTGCGCGCGTAGACGTGCTGTGCCTGGATAAGACGGGCACGATAACGGACGGCGCGATGACGGTTAAGGACGTAATCCCCATTAAGGGCGCGGACACGGGCGGTTTTACCGTGGACGAAATAATGGGCTCAATGCTGTCCGCGACCGAAGATAATAACCAAACGGCGATCGCGCTTGCCGAAAAGTTCGGCTATAACTTAAAACTTCGCGCATTGACAGTTCTGCCCTTCTCGTCCGTGCGTAAGATGTCCGCCGTGACCTTCGAGGGCGCAGGAACGTATATGCTCGGCGCGCCTGAATTCGTGCTTAACGATATGGGCGTGAGAATACGTCAGATCATTGACGACAACGCTATGCAGGGATTTAGAGTGATGTGTCTTGCTCACTCTCCTGCCGAATTGCGTGGTGGTAAACTCCCTGCCGTTCGCCGTCCCATTTGCCTTATCGTAATCGAAGACCACATCCGCGCAGATGCGCCTGAGACGATAAAGTGGTTCAAAGAGAACGACGTGGCAGTCAAGGTCATTTCAGGTGACAATCCGCTTACCGTTTCCGAAGTCGCTCGCAGAGTAGGCGTAGAAGGCGCGGAGCAGTATATTTCGCTCGAAGGACTTTCCACGCAGGAAGTAATCGAGGCGGCGAATAAATATACCGTGTTCGGCAGAGTTACGCCCGAACAGAAAAGCGTGCTTGTCAAGAGTATGAAGCGCAAAGGTCATACCGTAGCGATGACGGGCGACGGCGTAAACGATATACTCGCTATGCGTCAAGCCGACTGCGCCGTATCCATAGCGTCGGGCGCGGAAGCAGCGCGTAACGTTGCGCATCTCGTTCTTATGGATAATAACTTCTCGTCAATGCCCGACGTCGTGGTGGAAGGCAGACGTGTTATAAATAATATCGCCAAGTCCTCGTCACTCTATTTAATGAAAACGATGATGACGGTTATTCTTTCCATCACCGCGCTTGTTCTCGGCACAGCGTACTTCTTTACGACGAATATGACCTTGATGTACGAGATCTTCATTACGGCGATACCTTCTTTCTTCCTTGCTCTGCAAACGAACAAGGAACGAGTCAAAGGACGGTTTATGACCAATATGCTGAAAAACGCCTTCCCGGGTGGGCTGACGTTGTCCATAGCGGTAATGGCGATCTACGTGTACTGGATACTCGTTGGTGGCGGTGGTTTGGGCGGAACCTTTGACGACGTGTTCCTTACTATGTGCACGCTCACGCTGACATACGCGGGATACCTTGTGCTTCTCCGTCTTGCTCAACCGTACAATGCGTACAGAGTAATACTTGTGTTGCTCACGCTTGTAATCTGTTTGTTGGGAACTATACTGCTTGGAGAAAAGATGTTCGGTATGACCTTCGGCCCGCTCAGTCTGACCGATTGGCTGTTCGTGATAAGCGTAACGCTCGCATCCTACGGCGTAGTAAGTATAATTTTCACCGTAGTGCAAAAAATAAAAATCTCCACGCAAGTTGTGGAAAGAGATTTGCCGACAGAAGCAGACAACGAATATAAAGAAAAGGGGATTAAAGACCTTACGGGGATAAACACGGAGGACTTATGATACACCAGTCGATAAAAACGCTCGTAGGTCAGACTCCGCTATATGAGCCGAAAAAGTACGCGCGGAGTTTAGGCGTTCAGCTTTTGACCAAGCTTGAATTTTACAATCCTGCCGGCTCAGTCAAGGACAGAGTTGCGCTCTATATGATCGAGGATGCTGAAAAACAGGGCAAGTTAAAAGAAGGTGGCGTAATAATAGAGCCGACAAGCGGAAACACGGGTATCGGGCTGTCAGCAGTAGCAACGGCAAAAGGATATCGTGTAATTATCGTAATGCCCGACAGTATGTCGGTTGAGCGTCGAAAACTGATGAAGGCGTACGGCGCGGAACTCGTGCTTACTGACGGCGCGCTTGGTATGCAGGGTGCGATTGATAAAGCGCGAATTATTGCCGACAGCGTTGAGGGTGGCGTGATAGCAGGGCAGTTTGAAAACCCCGCCAACGTCAGAGCGCATTACGAAACGACCGCGCCTGAAATCTGGTCGGATACGCTGGGTAAAGTAGACGTATTCGTGGCGGGCGTTGGTACGGGCGGTACGATAAGCGGTGTAGGAAAATTCCTGAAAGAAAAAAATCCGAATGTAAAAATAGTGGCGGTAGAGCCGTTTTCCTCTCCCCTTATGAGTAAGGGCGTAAGTGGTAAACACGGCTTGCAAGGCATAGGCGCGAACTTCCTGCCCAAAATACTCGATAGGTCGGTTATCGACGAGATCGTGACCGTAACGGAAGACGAAGCGTTCGCTGAGTGCCGTGCGTTTGCGAAAAGCGAAGGACTTCTCGTGGGCATAAGTTCGGGCGCAGTTCTCTCCGCAGTCGTCAAACTCTCCGCAAAATCGGAGTACGAGGGCAAGCGAATAGTCGCCTTGCTTCCCGATACGGGCGAAAGATATTTATCAACCGATTTATTTTAATAATAAAAACTCGCTTATGACACGGCCGTCATAGGCGAGTTTGTTCGTTATTTATCTTTTTTTATAAAGCGAAGATATATCCGAAGGCGATACCGAGCAGAGCGGAAATCACTATTACGATAATGGGGTGGACTTTTTTGAAAACCATCACCGCCGTAACGGCAAAAATACCGAGAGAGATATAGAGCGCAGGCGTTTGAAAGGTCGCAACGGTTATTCCCGTGGCGAAAAGGGCGGATTGCCCGATTGTCAGCACGGCGGAAGCGATAAGCCCGACAGAAGCAGGTTTCAGCCCTGACATAACGCCACGCACGGCTTTGGACTTTTGGAATGCGCCGTACACCTTCGCAACGATAAGAATAATAATGAACGAGGGCAGGACAGCGCCGATCGTGCTACATATCGCGCCGAAGATACCGCCAACTTCCGTACCGACGAAGGTGGCAAGGTTAATGGCGAAAGGTCCGGGCGTGGACTCAGCGATGGCGACGAAGTCAACGAGCAGTTCTCCACTCAGCCAGCCGTGAGAAAGTACTTCTTCGGTTACGAGGGGAAGCATAGCGTAACCGCCCCCGAAAGTAAACAGCCCTATTTTGAAAAAGGTCAGAAAGAGTTCGAGATAAATCATTCGTCCTCCTTCTTATCGAGAATTTTCCGTTCGATTAGATAATGCGCGAGACCGAGTAAAGCCGAACCAAGCAGAACGAACACGGCGTTGATTTTTGCAAAAGCAACGAGTATGAACGCTCCGAGCGCAATGCCGTAACTGACCGCCTTTCTCGGACACTTTTTGAGCATACTCACAAATGCTTTTAGTACGAGCGCAAGCACGCCTGCCCGTACGCCTATAAAAGCGTATCTGACAGGTTGCAACTCTCCGAAAGCATCAAGGACGAAAGTCAGTCCGAAGATTATGCCGAAAGAGGGTAGCACGAGTCCAAGCGTCGCAAACAACGCGCCAAAAAATCCGGCCGTACGCGTTCCGATAAAAGTAGATGCGTTGACGCTAATGGGTCCGGGCGTGGATTCGGCGATAGCGATAATCTCCACTATATCGTCCTCGCTCACCCATTTTTTGCGGACAACCGTTTCCCGTTGGATAAGCGGTATCATAGCGTAACCGCCCCCGAAAGTAAACAACCCTATTTTGAAAAAGGTCAAAAAGAGTTCAAGCCACAAGCGCGGTCCTGACTTTTTTTCTTTCCGATTCATATTCGTGTTGTTATCACCTTTCTGCATAATCTTATTATACACCAGAGAAAGCGGAAAGTAAACAAATTTCTCAATAGTCGCATAAGAGAAAAGAGAAAGATGATTATAAAAAAGAAAAAACGTATTGGTTTAGTTGCGTTTTTATTCGGATATTACTTTCCAGGCGGAAATCAGACTAGGGAGCGAAAGACGGGCGTTGGCAGGGGAAGTGGAGGGCAAATAAACGGCTTTAAGCCCAATCCTGTCTGCAATCAGCGCGTTATAATATTTCAGCGCGGTTTTGCCATTGACGAAGATACGCCGAATCGGAGCGCGCGTGAGAATAACGGAAAGGTCGTTAGGAGTGGCGTTTTTTATCGTACTGTCTGCGCTCCCGACTATATCGCACGAGCCAATAACGTCCCATACGGCTATTTTTGACGAAAGCAGAAAGGCTGTTTTTTCTTCCACCGTTTTCGGTTCAGACCTACCCAGTACCGCCGAAAGAACTTTCCAGAAACGGTTTTGCGGATGTCCGTAGAAGAAGGCTTGCTCCCGTGACTTGACGGAAGGAAAACTTCCGAGAATAAGAATTTCGGAAGTATCGTCAAATATGGGTTTTATGGGATGAATAATCAAGCCGTTCAGTACGCTGCCTTTCAAAAAAATTTATAATAGATATCGAAGTTAATAATCGTTTTGACGAGCGCGTATCCCGTCAGTCCCACGCATATGGCAAGAACGATTAAGTTCATCACGTTCAGTACCTTGTCCGACAACCTACGAAGCAGGAAATACCCCAAATGCCCCCAAACGTATCCCAGCGTGTTCGTGATAAAATCGTAATATTGCCAATGTCCAAAAGCGGTCAACAGTTGCGTCGTTTCAAAAAGTACGGAGAGAGAAAAACCAATCAGCGTACCGATAAGGAGATTGCATTTGGGAAAAAGCAAGGGCAGGTATATCCCCAGCGGTACAAATATAAGAATATTCAGAAATCCTTGATGCCCATTAATTAATGAGATTAATGAAAACTCAGACGGAAGCGACATTTCCAGCCTTTCTAGT
>JAFXKH010000037.1 GCA_017531795.1 Clostridia bacterium | reverse complement strand
CCCGTCAATAACGCTTCTGCGAGAGCGTCCTCTATCGTTTGCTCAATAATCCGACGAAGCGGTCTTGCGCCGTATTCGGGATCGTATCCGTTCTTTATTACGTACTCAACGATAGCGGGAGTATATCTTAAAGAGATGTTTCTATCCGTAAGTTTTTTCGTCACCTTAACCATCATTACGTCTGCAATTTTCTTTATGTTTTCTTCGGTAAGATGCTTGAAATAACAAATTACGTCAATTCTGTTCAGGAACTCGGGGCGGAAATGACGTTTGAGCGCATTGGAAAGAATTTGCTCTTCATTATCATCAACCATTTGCTGTGAGGAATTAAAGCCAATAGAACGCTTTACTTTAAGTTCATTAACCCCTACGTTTGAAGTCATGATTACGATAGTATTCTTAAAGCTTACCAGTCTTCCCTGTGAGTCGGTAAGACGTCCCTCGTCAAGAAGTTGAAGAAGAATATTATAAACGTCGGGGTGCGCTTTTTCTATTTCGTCGAAAAGTACTACCGAATAAGGTTTTCTTCTCACTTGCTCGGTAAGCTGTCCGCCGTCGTCAAATCCAACGTATCCCGGAGGCGCGCCGATAAGTTTACTTACGCTGTGTCCTTCCATATATTCGGACATATCAATACGGATTATATTATTTTCATCATCAAACATTGCAGAGGCAAGCGCTTTTGTGAGTTCTGTTTTGCCTACGCCCGTAGGTCCAAGGAAAAGGAAAGTTCCAATAGGACGTTTGGGATCTTTCAGCCCTGCTCTTGCCCTGCGGATCGCTTTGGAAACGCTTGCGACTGCCATATCCTGACCGACAACCCTTTCGTGCAGTATGCTTTCAAGGTTATTAAGCCGTTCAAGTTCGGTTTCAGTAAGTTTTGTAATGGGAATCTTCGTCCACTTGGATACGACTTCCGCAATTTCTTCCGCGCCAATTTCAGTAGAAGACGAAAGCTTCCACTCTTTGCGTTTCGCGTCAAGTTGCGCTTGCGTATCATCACGCAATTTCTTGTATTCCGCCGCCTTATCATAGTCGTCACGATCAACTACTATATTTATATTTTTTTGCAAAAGAGCAATCTTTTCTTCCAGTTCTTTTACTTCGGGCGGAACTCTGTTACCGCTTACCTTAGCGCGACTTGCCGCTTCGTCGATAAGATCAATCGCCTTATCGGGCAAGAATCTGTCCGAAATATATCTGTCTGAAAGGGTTGCCGCAGACACAATAGCATCGTCGGTGATTTTGATTTTATGGAATTCTTCATAGTTTGGACGAATCCCTTTGAGTATTTCAATCGTCTGCTCAACGGTAGGCGGATTTACTATTATGGGCTGAAAACGGCGTTCGAGCGCTTTATCCTTTTCAATAAACTTGCGATACTCGTCCGTAGTCGTCGCGCCTATCGTTTGAAGTTCGCCACGGGCAAGATAAGGTTTGAGCATATCCGAAGGAGTTACTTCGCCCTCCTTTCCGCCTGCCTGAGCAAGCGTGTGCATCTCGTCTATGAATACGATAATATTACCCTGAGCGATAATGGTATCAATGGCGTTCTTTAAGCGTTGTTCAAGTTCGCCACGATATTTCGTACCCGCCACCAGACTGCCTATATCAAGCGAAAAAATGATTTTGTCTTTGAGCAGTTCGGGTACGTTGCCTGCCACTACTTCCCTTGCAAGCCCTTCGACAACCGCGCTCTTACCAACACCCGGCTCACCTATCAGTACGGGGTTGTTTTTCGTCTTTCTGCAAAGAATTTCGATAATACGCTCGATTTCTTCTTTGCGCCCTATAATAGGATCTATCTTATTTTCTCTTGCTCTTTGAGTGAAATCCACGCCCAGATCGGAAAGATTTTTGGGAAGTTCGGTTTGCGTGGAATTTCCGCTTCTGGTCGGATTTTTAGGCAAATTCTTCAAGTTCGTCACAATCAGGTTTATATCCATTGAGCGATTGAGCGTATTCAGTATTGAGGGCATACTGACGTTACCGCGCAGAAATACTTGTATGGACGAATCTTTATAAAGTATAGACGAAAGCAAAATATGCTCGGTATATATACAATCCT
>JAFXKH010000036.1 GCA_017531795.1 Clostridia bacterium | reverse complement strand
TTCCCGCAAACTTTATCGCGAGCGCTTCCAATACCGTTCTGTCATTTTCATCAAGTCCCAAACTGTCCACGCCTATACACGACAAAGCCTTTGAAGTAACTTCCATATCAATATTTCCGTCACCCAACACTTGCGCAAAATCGCGCACCCGCTTCAAAATTCTGTTTGCAATTCTAGGAGTCCCCCTCGAACGTATTGCAAGTTCCGCGCAAGCATCGTTATCAATTTGCACGCCAAGTATATTTGCAGACCGGCGTATTATCGTCATCAAATCTTCTTTTGAATATATTTCCAGTCGGCTGATTACACCAAACCTATCTCTCATTGGTCCGGTAAGCATACCCGTTCGGGTTGTTGCTCCTACCAAAGTAAATTTATTAAGCGGAAGTTTTATCGTACGCGCGCCCGGTCCTTTGCCTTGAACAATATCAAGCGTAAAGTCTTCCATAGCAGAATACAACGCTTCTTCCACAGTTTTATTTACCCTGTGAATTTCGTCGATAAATAGAACGTCACCATATTCAAGACCTGTTAGAATTGAAACTATGTCAAGCATAGAACTTAACGCAGGACCGCTAATTACCTTTATATCTGCGTCCATTTCGTTGGCTATTATATGGGCTATTGTCGTTTTACCAAGTCCAGGAGGCCCGTACAACAAAACGTGATCGAGCGTTTCTCCACGCTGTTTAGCCGCATTAATAAAGACTTCAAGGTTTTGCTTTACTTTCGTTTGCCCTATATATTCCGAAAAATTTCTTGGTCTTAATGTAAGATCAAGATCAGTGTCCAACTGTATTTTCGTGCTTGTAATAAATCTTTCTCCGTCCATAATTATACGTTAATTGCCTTATGAATTATTTGACTTACCGTTAAGTCTTCGCTATATACCAAATTAACAGATTTAATAGCGTTATCACGATTAAATCCAAGTGCCACGAGAGTAGCGACAGCCTCTTCTGCTTTTCCGGATAAAGAAATCGGCGCTTTTTTCTCGGAGATAGCAGTTATTGACATATCGTCAAACTTATCGCCAAGCTCAAGGACTATTCTTTCTGCCGTCTTTTTCCCCACACCCTTAATAGAATTTACAGCAGACGTATTTCCGCTTACTATATTAGAAACCAAATCCTCATATTTCATTCCGCTGAGTATAGCAAGCGCAAGTTTCGGTCCTACTCCGCTGATCGAAATAAGACGCATAAATACCGTCTTCTCTCGTTTATCGGCAAAGGCGTATAAACTCATTTCGTCTTCTTTGACCACAAGAAAAGTATAATACACTTTTTCTTCCCCGATTTTTGCGGTATTCAAAGTATAGGCAGAGACGTTTAATTCGTATCCAACGCCGTTGACGTCAAGAACTAACACATTTTCACAAACGTCAGCAACTTTCCCTTTTAAGTACGCATACATTATTTAATCTCTCTCCTCGTTACACCCATCATATTAGCGTGACAAATCGCAGCGGCAAGCGCATCAGCCGCATCATCAGGTTTTGGCGGCGCAGAAAGACGAAGCGCCATCTTTACCATATATTCCATTTGATGTTTCGTCGCCCGTCCGTTACCCGTAAGCGCCTGTTTTATTTGAAGCGGAGTATATTCGTATAGACGTCCACATTCTTTCACTGCGTTTAATATCATTACGCCACGAGCGTGCGCGACTTTTATACCAGTAGTAATATTAGTATTGAAAAACAATTCTTCAATTGCAACGCATTCGGGCTTAAATTTTTGCATAATCGCAGTCATCGCTTCGTCAATCATAGCGAGTCTTACCGCAATCGTTTCATGCGCGGGAGTAGTTATTACTCCATAGTCAATTGCAAACAAACCACGCTCTGTTTTTTCAATTACCCCGTAACCAATAGTGGCATATCCAGGATCTAAACCCAAAATTACCAAAATTAAACTCCAAACAGTTGATTATTTATGCAAAAAGTAGTATATTATTTATATACAAAAAAATAAAGTAAGTTTTCACGCAAAAAACGTGATTATTTCGTACTTTTTTGCATTTTCCACAGTCATTTTTCTGTTTTTAACAAAAACGCGTAATTTGACAACGGACAATATAAATATATAATAAAAACCCAATAAAAGTCAAGTGATTGACGAAAGGAGAACAAATGAAAGAAAAGATTATCCTTGCATACTCAGGCGGACTCGACACAACCGCTATTATTCCGTGGCTTAAAGAAAATTTCAATTATGACGTAGTTTGCGTATGTGTTGACTGCGGTCAAGCCGAAGAGTTAGACGGACTTGAAGAACGCGCTTTATCTACGGGAGCATGCAAACTTTACGTAGAAAACGTAATAGACGAACTTTGCGAAGAATATATAATGCCTTGCGTAAAAGCCGGCGCAGTTTATGAGAACAAATACCTGCTCGGCACTTCTATGGCGCGTCCGCTTATTGCAAAACGTCTCGTTGAGATAGCGCGCAAAGAAGGCGCGACGGCAATTTGCCACGGCGCAACGGGAAAAGGAAACGACCAGATTCGTTTTGAACTTGGAATTAAAGCGCTCGCCCCCGATCTTAAAATTATAGCTGCATGGAGAAACGACAAATGGACGATGTCCTCGCGTCAAGAAGAAATTGATTACTGCAAAGCGCACGGAATTAATCTTCCCTTCTCTGCCGATACGTCATACAGCCGTGACCGCAACATTTGGCACATAAGCCACGAAGGACTTGAACTCGAAGAACCTGCATGCGAGCCTAATTACGATCATCTTCTCGTTCTTGGAGTCACCCCTCAAAAAGCACCTGACGTTGAAACCGAAATCACTATGACTTTTGAAAAAGGCGTTCCTAAGACTTTGAACGGAAAAGCAATGAAAGTCAGCGAAATTATCAACGAGCTCAATAAACTCGGTGGCGCAAACGGCGTTGGAATCGTAGACATCGTGGAAAACAGAGTTGTCGGCATGAAGTCAAGAGGCGTTTATGAAACGCCTGGCGGTACTATTCTCATGGAGGCGCACGCTCAACTTGAAGAACTGATTCTCGATAAAGACACCCTTGAAATGAAAAAAGATATGGGCAATAAGCTTGCTACTCTTGTGTACGAAGGTAAATGGTTTACACCGCTTCGCGAGGCTATTTGCGCTTTTGTAGACGTAACGCAAGAATACGTTACGGGTAAAGTAAAACTTAAACTTTACAAGGGCAACATCATTAAAGCCGGAACGACTTCGCCCTATTCACTGTATAATGAATCGCTTGCAAGCTTCACTACTGGGGACCTTTACGATCATCACGATGCCGAAGGATTTATCACACTCTTTGGTTTATCAAGCAAGGTTCGCGCAATGAAAATGCAAAGCGTAAAGGATAACAAATAATGAAACTTTGGTCGGGAAGATTTGAAGGCGAAACTGACAAAGCGGCGGACAGTTTTAACAGTTCGCTCGCTTTTGACAAGCGCTTATACCATTATGATATTGAAGGCAGTAAAGCGCATTGCAATATGCTCGGTTTGTGCGGTATTATACCCAAAAATGAAGCTGAACTCATAATAGAAACTCTTGAAATAATCCGTAATGACATAAACGACGGTAAAATTATCATAGAAAACGCCGAAGATATCCACTCTTTCGTAGAAAACGAACTAGTATCAAGAATAGGAAGTATTGGCAAAAAACTACATACGGGTAGATCGAGAAACGATCAGGTTGCGCTCGACACTCGGCTTTATCTCCGTGATGCGTCTGACGTCATTATTTCCCTGCTCAAAGCGTTAATAAACAGATTATGCGATATTTCAGAGAGCAATCTAAACACAGTCATGCCTGCGTTTACTCACCTTCAAAAAGCGCAACCGACTACTCTTGCGCACCACTTTATGGCATACGCTGAAATGTTCGCGCGCGACTCAGAACGTTTTATTCAGGCAAAAAAGCGCATCAACGTTATGCCTCTTGGAAGTGGCGCATGTACGTCAACCGCTTACCCCATAGACAGAAATGCCGTGGCGGAATATCTTGGATTTCCTAAAATTACTGCAAATTCTATGGATGCTGTCAGCGACCGTGATTTTGTGATTGATTTTCTTTCGGCAAGCGCGATAACAATGATGCACTTATCAAGGTTTTCGGAAGAAATAATCATTTGGTCGTCAGACGAATACAAGTACGTCGAATTAAGCGATAAGTATTCCACGGGATCGAGCATTATGCCTCAGAAAAAAAATCCCGACATGAACGAATTGCTTCGTGGAAAGACGGGAAGAGTTTATGGGGATTTGATGAATATGCTGACCGTAATGAAAGGTATTCCCCTTGCTTACGATAAGGATATGCAAGAGGATAAAGAATGCGTATTTGATGCGTACGATACGCTTAAAGCTTGCCTTGAGATTTTTACTGCCCTGCTTGGCGATATGAAAATTAACGTCAACGTCCTCAGGAAAAGTACGGACGGCGGTTTTACGAGCGCAACAGAATGCGCCGATTATCTTGTAAAGAAAGGCGTGCCTTTCCGTGACGCGCACTCCATAATCGGTCAACTCGTCATTTATTGCATCAAAAACGGAAAAACTTTGCAAACTCTCACAATAGATGAATACAAATCTTTCGGCAATTTCGACAATGATATTTTTGAAGTCATAAAAGCGGAAAACGCAATCGCTCTCAGAAGAGCGATCGGAGCCCCTTCCCCGTCAGCAATGACAAAAGAAATTCAAGCAATGCGTGAATTAATAAGCAAAATATAACTTATTAAAAACAATAGTTTACAAAAAAAGTTGGAACACCCTAATGCTCCAACTTTTTTTGTTTATTATTTCATTTTTACTATTTCATACGCTTTCAATAGTGGTCTTCCAAGTACGGCAACCGTTACTGCTGAACATATTGTTTGTGGAATCATAGCGTATAATGAAGAGAAAAAATAAGCAATCGTCGCTTCCGAAGTATATTGATAAAATAGAGGCGTTATAATATCGTCAAAAAGCGTAAAGCATACAGCCATAAATATCGATAATCCAATCAACCACAAATGAATTTTTACGTTTACGTTATATCGGAAAATACGTCCTAAAGCGCCAAAAATAACAGCAAATAAATTATAATGAATTAAATATAAAATTAGTACGTTAGGGAAAAACCCGAACAGCAAACAACGCAAAAGCGAAAAAGCAGTCGCCACCGCAAGGCTTCTTCTCACTCCAAAATGATATGAAAACGTCACAAAAAGCACGGTCACGACTTCAACGCCCGTAGCCCAACTCAATGCCAACTGTCCGCCCACCAAAATGGCAACAAAACTGCTTATTAAAGTAATTTCTCGTACCGAACGCATTTTAAAATTTCTGATACACCCAAACGTACGTATATCCGTTCTTTACGATCAATTCGCTTGCGCCACAAATAGCGGAACCATAAGTGTCTTTATTATACTCATACGTTCCCCACTGCTTGTTTGAATTCTCAGTATCATTAGTATATAACATCCAATAAGTATTTGTCGTATTTGCCTTACCGTTAATTTCCACAACCATCCCGCTTGAAAGAGAATATGAAAGCTTCCCATTTTCGCAGAGGCCGTCCATATATTTTTTTAGCGTAACAATACTTGAATTATCTTGTAACGTAACATCAATAACGACAGGTTCGACGGTATCTGAACATGATCCGCAAAACAAAGACAACGACAAAATAATAATTGCCGATAACATTAATACAAAAAATTTTTTCATAAATAACTCCAAAAATTTATTATAAAAATAGCGCCACTTGGGCGCTATAAATTGACCGTTACGAATTTTCTTCATTGCCCAAGACCATAACGAAAAACAAGGCGGATAGGTAATCGGACTATAACCGTAATGACTGTTGTGACGGATTTTCACCGCGCTTCCCCTACTTTCTGCGTAAGCAACTCACGCCTGATATTAAATTGTAATTTATATTTATTTACTCAACGTATCGTTAATTTTTTCAGCGTAACGAACAGTTTCCATAGCGTCTTTCGCATACTTGTCCGCGCCTATCATATCCGCATACTCTTGCGTTAATACCGCACCGCCTACTACTATTTTACACCAAGGTGCGTTAATTCTAAGCAACTTTATTGTGTGTTCCATAGCAGGAACGGTAGTCGTCATTAACGCGCTTAATCCAACCAATGGAGCGCGCAATTTAATTACGGTTTCGACAATCAATTCGGGAGAAACGTCTTTTCCCAAATCAGTAACTATAAAGCCAAAGTTTTCAAGAAGTAATTTTACAATATTTTTTCCTATATCGTGAATATCACCCTTAACCGTAGCAATTACAAACGCGCATTTATCCGAAGTCTTATCGCTTGAAAAAGCCGTCTTAATGACTTCAAAAGCGCATTTAGCCGACTCTGCGCTCATAAGAAGCTGTGGCAAAAATACGGTTTTGTTTTCAAATCCCACTCCCACAGTATTTAATGCGGGAATAATTTCTTCTTGAACAATATCTAACGGAAGCGTATTTTTCAGCAATTCTTTCGTAAAAAATGCTGATTGTTCCTTCAACCCTTTAATAATTGCTCTTTGAAGATTTGACTTATTTTCATCGTCAGTTTGTACTTTTTTGACCTCGACAGACATAGTACTTGCTGTTTTTTGCAATTTTTGAGCAAATTCTATGTATTTTGAACAATTTTCATCTTTTCCTGAAAGGGCAACGTAAGCGAAATAAGCCCTCATCACTTCTGTTGAGTACGGATTTATTATTGCAGCAGAAAGACCGTTTTCTAATGCAAGTGAAAAGAAAATACCGTTTATTACGTCCCTTTCGGGCAGTCCAAACGAAACGTTGGAAACACCGAGAGAGGTTGCGCAAGACAAATTTTCTGAAATCAACTTAACGGCTTTCAGCGTTTCCTTGCCTGCGCTTGCATCTGCGCTGATAGACAATGCAAGCGGATCAAAAATAATATTCTTTTTCGCTATTCCCCATTTTTTTGCATTGTCAAGAATATTTTTTGCAATTTCCAATCTGCCATCCGCCGTAGCAGGTATTCCCTTTTCATCAAGAGTAAGAGCTATTACTACTCCGCCGTATTTTTTTACAAGCGGAAAGATTTCGTTCATACTTTCTTGTTTTCCGTTTACCGAATTTATTAACGCCTTACCGTTATATCTGCGTAAAGCAAGTTCCATCGCTTTTGCGTTTGACGTATCAATTTGAAGAGGCAAATCAACGACTTCTTGCAATCGGCATACAGCCGTTTTAAGCATTTGAATTTCATCAATTTCAGGCAAGCCTACGTTTACGTCCAAAGCATGAACGCTCATTTCTTGTTGAGAAATACCTTCTTTGAGTATATACTCAATATCTCCCGCCCTGAGCGCCTCCTTAAAGCGTTTTTTCCCTGTTGGATTAATTCGTTCACCTATCAAGACTGGATTATTCCCAAACTCCACGGCGTGCGTATAAGAGGATACCACCGTATGATTTTTTTCTACGACGGGGAGTTTCTTTACTTTTCTACTGTGAAGTTCAGCAATATATTCGGGAGTTGTTCCGCAACAACCGCCAACGACGCTCACTCCGCCATTGATTAACGCGCTCACGTCGTCAGCGAATTCTTCGGGTAACACGTCGTAAACCGATTCCCCGTTGACAATTTTCGGCAAACCTGCATTTGGTTTCAGTATAACGGGAACGGAAGCATATTTCAAATATTCCTTTACGACCGTTGTAAGTTTTTTCGGGCCAAACGAGCAATTAACACCTATAGCGTCTGCGCCCATACCTTCAAGCAAAGCAACCATTGCGCTGGGTGACGCGCCTGTCATGAGTTTTCCGTCTTCGCCATACGCATTAGAGACAAAAACGGGTAAATCACAGTTTTCTTTAACAGCGAGTAGCGCAGATTTCGTTTCATAACTGTCGCTCATCGTTTCTATCATTATTAAGTCAACGCCATATTTTACGCCCAGTTTAACGGTTTCGGCGAATAAGGCAACGGCTTCTTCAAAATCAAAATCTCCGTAAGGAGCAAGCATTTTTCCACTTGGACCTATATCGAGTGCCACCCATTTGTTCTGACCGCTTAAACTTAATTCACTTGCTTTACGCGCATTATTAACGGCTGATTTAATAATCAAATCAAGTTCATCATGCGAAAATTTTAATAAATTTGCGCCAAAAGTATTCGTGCAAACTATATTGCTTCCCGCATCAAAATATGACTTATGAATATCTACGATAATATCCGAATTAGTAACGTTCCACTTCTCAGGATATTCTCCGGGCATAAGTCCTTTTTTTTGCAATAAGGTACCCATACCGCCGTCAAGATATACAATATTCTCTTTTAAAAATTCTCTTACGTCCATATTTATTTTCTGAAACCACAATCGGTTTTACTACAACTATGACAATTGGTCAAATTTGTTACCATATTCCCTATTCCAATAATACCAGTAACGGATTTTGACGGAGACATAAGTAAACTGTCGTTTAACGTCAATCCAATTTTACGAGGACAATCCAACAATCGGAATATTTCTTTTTGAAAATCAAGCGAAAAATCTCCATAGCCCGGGCTAAATCTCGGACGAGTATATTTATTCTCTGAAAACGAAGTTCTTTCAGCATCATCGTTAAAGACGTCACATAAACTCTCTATCCTTTCTGCGCCAATCGCTTGAAAGAATAACGCTTTTATAGGCGAAACAACGGAATATTTTGCAATTGCGCGATCAAGTTCAATGCCTATCGTCGCAGAGAATATAATTGCATTGTCGCACCCGTTTAAGTTTTTTGTCAAGTCAACAGAATGCGTTACGGAAAAACCAAAATCAACTTTATCGTCGCAAATAGATACACTAACTCTACAAAAACAAACTTTATACGTCAATTTTTCGGAAATTTCATCAATACACTCGTTCAAAATATCCAAATAATTCTCATAATTATCTTTCACACCCGCATATCTCATAATTTCATTAACGTTATACGGAGGCGAATTATATGTTTTTATATGTAAACCGTCCATTATCCCAAAATATCCGATAAATTATTCTGAATTTTCTCGGCAACGTCAGGCTTGTTCATTGAATAAACGTGAACGTTGGTTATTCCGTTTGCAAATAAATCAATTATTTGATCCGTTGCGTATGCGATACCTGCTTGTTTCATTGCTTGTGGCGTAGAACCAAATTTATCGACTAAACTTTTAAAGCGTTGAGGCATAAACGAACCTGACAACTTTATTGCCCTGTCAACTTGATTTGCATTTGTAATAGGCATTATTCCCGGAATTACAGGAACTAAAATTCCGGCTTGACGGATTTTATATAGAAAGTTATAAAGAAGATTATTATCAAAAAACATTTGAGTTGTAAGAAAAGAGCAACCTGCGTCAACCTTTTCTTTTAAGTACATTATATCCTCTTTTTGGTTTGAACTTTCAGGATGAACTTCTGGATAACAAGCCCCACCGATACAAAAATCAGCGCCACTCTCTTTTATATCGCGAATAAGATCTATTGCGTGTTTATAATCCCATTTGTTTCTGTCTGCTATAAGTTCTGGTGTCAAATCGCCTCTGAGCGCCATAACGTTTTTAATTCCGGAATCCTGAATCTCTTTAATTTTCTTTCTTACCGTTTCTTTGGTAGAAGAAACGCAAGTCAAATGCGCCAACGTCGGAACAGAATAACGTTCTTTTATATTTCTCGCTATTTCAAGAGTATACTTGCTTGTTCCACCGCCTGCGCCATAAGTCACACTCATAAAAGACGGACGGAGTTTTGCAATCTCTTCCGTTGCGGTTTTTACACTATCAAAAGCAGTATCCGTCTTGGGCGGAAACACTTCAAAAGATAAAGATAATTTATCGGATTTTAATATTTTATCTAATTTCATAGCAAATCCCCCTATCCGTTATTTTCCTTATAATCAAGCTTATCTTTTTTTTCTTTTTTACCGCGATACAAACTTATAAAGACAACGAAAGCAATTACCACGGCAAATACACCTATCGATACAGGTATCCCCCACGTATCGATGGCATCAATCGCGGCGGATCCAAAGAAACTTACCAAGGCTATCATTGCAGGTCGAGCAAGAAAAATTGCAAGCGAGAAAAAGCCCCAACTCATGCTACTCAAACCTGCTACCATACATAAAATATCATCAGGGAAACAGGGCAAGAGCAACATCATAATAAACAAAAATCTGCCTTTCTCGTTCAATAAATTCGCATATTTAGTCGTTTTTTCTTCCCCAATAAGCCAGTTTACAACTTTCTTACCAAATATTCTGCCTATAGCAAAGCACACGTACGAACCTGCCCAAGTGCAGAGTGTCGTTACCAAAAACGTTATCCACGGATCAAATAACATTACAGCCACGATATTCGTCACCGTCGACGGAATAGGCAAAACTATCACTTGTAAAAAAACGATCACACCGTAAATGACGACAGAAAACGCGCCTGCGCCCTCAATCCAACTACGCACGGCGTCTATGCTTTTGAATTTATCCCACAAGTCGAATTGACCTATTACAATAAAAACAACCGCTATAATCGTAGCGCAGATAGCAACGAGAAGTATTATTTTTTTTGTAAGCAGAAAAACTTCTTGCGTGTCTTTATCACAATTTCTCATCATTAGTCCTTAAAATATGCTTTAATTTTACCTCTGGCAAGTTCATCACATCTATTGTTGAATTCATTGTCAGAATGACCTTTTACTTTATAAAAATCAACGTCATGTTTTGTTGTCAACTCGATCAACTCTTGCCATAAATCGGTATTTTTTACGTTTTTCCAACCACGCAAGTTCCATCCGCTTATCCAATCCTGCAAAAAAGCGTTTACTACATATGCAGAATCGGAATAAACGTCCACGTGGCAACTTTCACGCAATGCTTTTAAACCTTCGATAACTGCGCGCAATTCCATACGATTATTAGTGGTTAATTCTTCACCCCCACTAATTTCCTTTTTTGCCGAGCCGTACATCAAAATTGCGCCCCATCCACCTGGGCCGGGATTACCGCTACACGCGCCGTCTGTATACAAAATAACGTTCTTCATTTCTTACTCAACTCCACGCTTTTTGCGATTGCGGAATTTATGGCAGAAATAACCAACTCGTCAAAATTACCTTCGTCAAGTTTATATATACCTTCTATAGTAGTACCGCCTTTACTGCAAACGTTATCAATAGTAGTCTGCATTTCTTCAAGTGATGCCGTATCTTTCAGAAGGTCCATACATGCAGAAACCGAATACAGCGCGAGATCACGCGATTGCTCAAAATCCAAACCGTTTCTCATCCCACATTCAGTTATTGCCTTCGCGTATCTGAAAGTATACGCGGGAGAACTTCCCGTCAGTCCCGTAATTACGTCAAAATATTTTTCATCAAGACGAACAACCTTGCCAAACGAAGATAATAGACTTTCCACTATCAAAAGGCTTTCATCACTTAACCCAACCGAGCAATAGGCATTAACTGACTTTCCTATCCTGGCGCAAAGATTCGGCATAACGCGTACAAGCCGTTTAATCCCACTACAAAGTGCGCAAACACTTTCTGTTGACTTTCCCGCCATTATAGAGATTACGGTTTTATCGTCAAAATTAAGCCCTTTGAGCGCAGTTTCCGCCATTTGCGGTTTAATCGCCAAGAAAATATAATCATTTTCATCAATAAGATTTTGTGCAGAAGTTTTCACACTTACAATCCCGTCATAAGTATCGTAATACGGATCGTAAGCGGAAAGCGACTCAACGATATCAATTTTCATCAAGCCCTTGGCAATGGCTTTCGCCATATTGCCGTATCCTATAAAACCTATTTTATATTTCTTCATATTCGCTCCAAAATTGATTGACATTTTTTTTATAATATAATATAATATGTTTCGGCAAAGGGGATTAGTCTAGTGGTATGACAAGGGTCTCCAAAACCTTTGGTGGGAGTTCGATTCTCTCATCCCCTGCCACTTAAAGAGGAAGGACATTTCTTCCTCTTTTTTTATACTCGTTAAGTTTTAAATGAAAAACTTATACTTTGTTTTCAACATAATCAAATTGACTAATTCAAGATTCTATGATATAATGAGATTATGCAAAAACAAGAACTAATACTTAACAATGTTTATGAAATCGAGTTTGAAAAATATCTCGTCAAAGGACTGTTACTTTCAGTAGATAATGACAGGATATTAATTAAAAACGCCTTAATCAATATCGGAAATCAAGTATTTTATGAAGAATTTCTGGAAATTAAGAAATCTTTCATTACGAGCATAAAACAACAAATATCTTAATCAAATGCGCCCCTTATTTTCAAAGAGGCGCATTTTTGATTATTTCGCATAATCTACACTGCGAAGTTCGCGAATAACGTTAACTTTGATTTGACCGGGATATTGCATTTCTGCTTCAATTTGCTTTGCGATATCTCTCGCAAGGAATACCGTCGCTGCATCGTCAACCACATCAGGCTTAACGATAATTCGTATTTCTCGTCCCGCCTGTATTGCGAACGATTTTTCTACGCCTGCATACGCATTGGCGATTCCTTCAAGTTGCTCTAATCTCTTAACGTAATTTTCAAGAGATTCTCTTCTTGCTCCAGGTCTTGAACCGCTTATAGCGTCAGCGCATTGAACGATAATTGCTTCAAGCGTCTTGGGTTCAATATCATTGTGGTGCGCCGCAATACAGTGTATAACTTCTTCGCTCTCTTTATATTTCTTTGCGATATCAACGCCGATTGAAATATGAGTACCTTCTGTTTCGTGGTCAATAGATTTGCCTATGTCGTGAAGAAGTCCTGCTCTCTTACAAACATTGACGTTCGCGCCAAGTTCAGAAGCCATATTTGCAGCGAGATGCGATACTTCTATCGAATGTTTTAAGACGTTCTGACCATAGCTTGTACGGAAACGCATTCTACCGAGAAGTTTAATTTCTTCGGGAGTAAGATTGAAAACACCCGTTTCAAACATAGCGTTCTCACCTGCTTCCTTAACTTGATTATCAATTTCCTTTGTCGCTTTCGCTACTACGTCTTCAATTCTGCCCGGATGGATACGACCGTCTGAAATCAATTTTTCCAGTGTTACGCGAGCAATTTCACGGCGGATTGGATCAAACGCGGAAAGAACAACGGTATCAGGGGTATCGTCTATAATAAAATCTACACCCGTCGCTTGTTCAAGCGCTTTAATATTACGACCTTCTCTGCCTATAATACGACCTTTCATTTCGTCGCTAGGTAACATAACCGTAGATACGGTAATCTCCGAACTGTGATCTACCGCGCATTTCTGAACGGACAACGCAATTATTTCTTTGGCGCGTTTTTCGCCGTCTTCCTTGGCTTTCAGTTCTATTTCTCTTATAATTTTCACAGCGTCGCGTTTAGCATCTTCTTCCATTTCATCTATGAGTTGCTTTTTTGCATCCTCTTTGCTGAGTTCTGCCACTCTTTCAAGTTCTGCAACCATTTTATCATGAGCCGTGCTAATTTCCGCCTTTTTGGCGTTCATTTCCTCTTGCTGTTGCGCTAAATTATTTTTAATTTGTTCAATGCCTTCAAGTTTTGCATCAAGATTAGCCTCTTTCTTTTCAAGAATGCTCTCTTTTTTATCAATCGATGCTTCTCTTTGCATAAGACGCTGTTCGGTTTTTTGCGCTTCAGCCGAACGATCTCTCATTTCATTTTCAAAAACTTTCTTTTCTCTTTGTACTTCAGCGCGCCCATCGGCAATCGCTTCTTTTCTAAGCGTTTTTGCCTCAACGATTGCTTCTTCAACCATTTTATTGGCGAGCTGTTTTGATTTACCGATTTTGTTTTTCATTAAAAGAACATATATCAGTATACCTGCCACAGCGCCCACAATCAACGCCACAATGGGCAAAACGATTGCAAGAACTACGGCAGTATTTGCCATTATTGTTGCTCCCATGAGTTACCTCCTTTCAGTATAAATATATTTAATGCTATTAGAGCCTATAACATACGAAATTATTCTGCGTTCTTAGATTTGAACGCTTCTTTGATTTTTTCTTCTATTTCGAGCGCAAGTTCCTTATTCGTTTCAAGGATATTACGAAGTTTTTCTTTACCTTGCGCAATTCTTTCCCCGTTATAACCAAACCAAGAACCACTCTTTGTGATTACGTTATTAGCAACGCCAAGATCAATAAGGCATCCTGCCTGACTGATTCCCTTGCCATAAATGATGTCAAACTCAGCCGTCTTAAACGGAGGCGCCATCTTATTCTTAACAACCTTAACTTTTGCGCGGTTGCCAACTATTTCCGTTCCATCTTTTACTGAATCTACTTTGCGAATATCTATTCTTATAGAAGCGTAGAATTTCAACGCTTTTCCGCCCGGAGTAGTTTCGGGAGAGCCAAAGAATACTCCTACCTTTTCGCGAAGTTGATTGATAAATATTATACAAGTATTCGTACGCTCAGCAGGCGCTACGAGTTTACGGAGAGCCTTTGACATAAGGCGCGCTTGTAAGCCTATTTGAGAGTCTTCCATTTCCCCGTCTATTTCTGCTTTCGGTGTTAGTGCGGCTACCGAGTCCACGACGATCACGTCAATCGCAGAACTGTTTACAAGTTCTTCTACAATATTAAGCGCTTGTTCGCCACAATCGGGCTGAGAAATATAAAGCTCGTTCAAATCAATACCAAGACTCTTTGCGTATGAAGGATCAAGAGCATGCTCAGCATCAACGAAAGCAACTTTTCCGCCCTTCTTCTGCGCTTCAGCTATAACGTGCAAAGTAAGCGTGGTTTTACCGCTTGACTCCGGGCCATATATTTCAACTATTCTGCCTTTGGGCATACCACCGATACCAAGCGCAAGATCAATAGGAAGACAGCCCGTTGAAATTACTTCAACGGTACGAACGGTGTCGTCAGACATTTTCATAATCGAACCTTCGCCATGTTCTTTTTTTATCTTCGCTATTGCAAGTTCAAGCGCTTTTTCACGGTCGCTGTCAAGTACTTTATTTTTTACCATAAATAAATCTCCTTATATATTTTTAAGATACCTGCCAAGTTCAAACAGAGCGTAAGAAATGCCTGCCTCTGTTATTTCTTTGCGAATATCATCAACCGATTTTTTATCGGCATTTTTTACTTCATAATGTTGTCTGAATACGTGAACGGCTTCTCTATCGCCAATCGCGACAAAAAACAAACCAACGGGGCCTCCGTTTTCTGCCGTCGGACCTGCGTTACCGGTAGTTGAAACGGCAATATCGCATTTCGTTTCCATTAAAAGTCCACTCGCCATCTCAAAAGCAGTATCAGCGGAAATCGGACCATTTCGATCAAGAACACTTTTGGGTACGTTTAATCTCGACATTTTTGAATCGTTAGAATAACAGACGATACTTTCCAAAAGCGTTTTGCTCATTCCAGGGAAAGATATTAATGATGAGGCTATTCCACCGCCCGTAAAAGATTCGGCAAGAGCAATTTTTTTCCCTGAAACCATTAATGCGTGGGCTACGCTTTTCGCCAGCGAGGCATCCTTCATCGCATATATGTGATCCAAAAATGCTTCCCTGATTTTATTTATCACGTCGTTTATCACAAGCGATTGTATATTTTTAACGTATCTGATTCGCAACTCACTTTCTTTGCCGTTTTGCCGAAGAGAAAAATCTATTTTATTGCGATTTTTTATAATTTTTGAAACGGTTTCGAAAGTTTCGTCATACTCTTTGCCGTAAATACGAAAAATTATGGTATTACGCGTTGGCCGAACATCCCGTGTTGCAACAGGAAGAATTACGTTTTTTATCGTTAAATCGTCCAACGCCATTATCGGCAATAATTTTTTATTTTGAACGGAAAAAACTCCGTCATCTTCTTCTATGGCATCTTGTTTTGATAAAAAATCAGAACAATCTCCACAAAGAATAAATAGCCCATCGCCTTCGGGAAGTATTATTTCCTTGTCATCATCAAAAAAGCAGATATTATCAATACGGCAATCTTTATCCGCCAACAACGTGGATAAACGCTCGAAATTATAGTGGCTAAAAAGCGCATTTCGACCTATTAAGATAAGATTAACCGTCATAATTATCTCCTATTTCATACTTTCAGAAAAAACCGTAGGATACTTGCAAAGATACATTACGCAAGAAAGAATCGCCATTAACGTACCAAATGCAAGCGCGGTAAAACCTATATAGAAAATTACGGAAGCTACGATAGTGTTTATATAAGCCAAGTCGGGAACCAGAACTAACGCGCAAATTCCTATCATTTGCGCAACAGTCTTAATCTTTCCGGGCATATCTGCGGCAATTATTATATTTTTGCTCGCCGCGATCGAACGAAAAGCAGTCATAAATAATTCGCGACAAATAATGATTATTGAACAAACGGTGATACAAATAGTAAACGCAATCGACAATTCCAAAGTTATAGCGACAATTGCATAAACGTAAATCAAAAGCATCAACGCGCTACCGCAAAGTAATTTATCCGCGGCAGAGTCAAAGAGTTTACCGAAGTCCGTAACCATATTGTATTTTCTTGCAATATAGCCGTCAAGGAAATCAGTAAAAGATGCAATCGCAAACACGCCAAACGCAATAAAATCGTTATACTTTGCGAACTCGCCCACTTCTAAAAATACAAGCGCAACAAAAAATGGGATCAGCAATAATCTCAACATAGTAAGTTTATTCGGTAAATTCATTTACTACCTCCCCTATAAGGTCATAATCCTTATAGCCTGTTATTTTAACTTTATACATTTCACCTATTTGAACAAAAGAAGCCGTAAAGTACACAAGACAGTCTATATCAGGCGCGTCGCTATCCGTTCTGCCTACGAAAAGGTTCTTATCGTAATCAATGTCTTCGTATCTGACTTCCAGAACTTTACCTATAAGCGCCTCATTTCGTTCCATATTAAGTTTTTTTGCTATTAAACCTAATTCGTTTGTTCTTTTTGCCTTTGTGTTTTTCAGTACCTGCTCTTTCATACGCGATGCAGGAGTACCATCTTCCTTGCTATACGCAAAAATTCCTAATCTATCAGGCTTATAACGCTCTACAAACTCTTTCAGTTCTTCAAACTGCGCGTCCGTTTCTCCGGGAAAACCTACGATAAAAGTGGTTCGTATGGCAATATTTCGCTCTTTTAATTTCTGAAAAATTCGCTCAATACTTGCCTTGTTGCTTTTTCTCCCCATTCGGCGCAATACTTCGTTCGAAACGTGTTGCAACGGGACGTCCATATACTTGGCTATCCGGGGTTCGTTTGCCACCAATTCTATCAATTCGTCCGTAATCAGTTCGGGATAACAATACAGTAAGCGTATTTTCTCAAAACTGCAAGTCGCGAGTAATTGTTTTATTAAATCAACGAGTTTACGTTCGCCATACAAATCGTAGCCGTAATTAGTTACGTCCTGCGCCACTAAAATCAATTCCTTGACACCGCTATCATCCAAAAAACGCGCTTCTTCAATAAGGCTTTCTATTGTAGCCGACCTGTATCTTCCTCTTATCGAAGGAATCGTACAATAAGTACATTTATTATCGCAACCTTCCGCAATTTTCAAATATGCGTAATGAGGCGGAGTAGACAAGACGCGTTTTTGTAATCTATTATCCGAGCCGTCTACAAAAAGCTTATCCTGCCCGTCAATAATTTCGCAAATAGAAGAATAATCGCCCAAGCCTACAAATACATCAACTTCTGGTAATAATTCCGGAAGTTGCTCTTTGTATCTCATAGGCAAACAACCTGTTACGACAAGCTTTTTCAACGAGCCTGTTTCTTTATACTTTGCAACGTCAAAAATAACGTCTATTCCCTCTTTTTCCGCCGTTTTAATAAAGGCGCACGTATTAATTATAGCAACGTCAGCGGTAGCCAAATCGTCGGTATACGTATATCCGCCCCTGCCTAAATTATACATTATATTCTCGGTATCAACTCTGTTTTTATCGCATCCGAGAGAAATTATAGTAACTTTTTTATTCATCAAAATCCTGAGAGAATATTTCTTCAAACTGTTGTCTAGTCATATATACTTCGCGCGGTCTTGCCCCCTGTGAAGGACCAATCCAACCACGCATTTCCAGATTTTCCACAATTCTCGTTGCTCTACCGTATCCGCAACGGAAACGACATTGAATAAACGAAGTAGATGCGGATCCTTTTTCGATTAATAATCGCATAATCTCGGGGAAAAGTTTTTCGTCTGCATCATCTCTATCATCCGCCGTTGCCACAAGTTCGGGATCAGCCTCTTTCTTATAGAGAACTTTCTTTTCAATTTCCTCGTCAAAACACGTTTCGTTATTCTTTTTTACGAAATCCATAACGGCAGAAATTTCTTCATTTGATACGAACGCGCCTTGTATTCTGTGCGGTTCAGCATCACCAACGTACAGCAAGTCGCCACGACCGAGAAGGGCTTCTGCTCCCTTATGATCAAGAATAGTCTGCGAGTCCGTATATGAAGTTACTTTGAAAGCAATTCTGGACGGAATATTTGCTTTTATTGTTCCCGTAATTACGTCAACTGACGGTCTTTGAGTAGCAAGAATAAGATTTATACCTGCCGCGCGTGATTTTGCCGCCAATCTTCTGATACGTGTTTCAATATCCTTTTTGCGTATGGTCATCAAATCGGCAAGCTCGTCCACAATCATAACGATACGTGGCATTTTCATTGCCTTACCCGATTTAACAAGATCCGTTTCGTTATAGTCTTTCAGTTGGCGAACGTTATATCCGCTTGCAGAAACCTTATTGAATATTTCAAAACGTCTTTCCATTTCTTCAATCAGCCAATCAAAGGCGTTTATAGTATAATCAACGTCAACGATAGGCGCGCGAAGAAGCATATGCGGAAGATCCCTATATGGCATAAACTCTACTTGTTTGGGATCTACCAAAATCAATCGAATATCTTCGGGAGAAAGTTTGTATATCAAACTCATTATTATTGCGTTCAGACATACTGATTTTCCCATACCGGTTGCGCCTGCAACAAGCAAGTGAGGCATGCCTTCAAGCGCTTTCACAATTACGTCTCCCCCTATATCCTTACCGATAGCAAGAGGTACGCCCGCCTTATTATTTACAAACGCTTTTGAATCTACTACTTCTCGTAAAGTGACGATAGACGGCGAAGTATTAGCAACTTCTATACCGATTGCCCTCTTACCTGCGATAGGCGCTTCTATTCTTACAGAGCCACAAGCGAGCGTATATTCAAGGTCCTTGTCAAAATTGAGTATTTTCTTAAGAGATATACCTGGTTGAGGTTGTAATTCAAAACGAGTTACAGTAGGGCCTGACACTACGTTCACAACGCTTGCCGGAAATTTCAAGTCGTTTAAAGTTCTTTCAATTTCTCTTGACTTAAATTCAATATCATCAATATCCACTTCCGCCATATTCTTCACTTCTGACAGTAGTTCAATGGGTGGCGGAGTATATTTATACGGTTTTTGCGCCAAAGGTATAGCAATATCAACGTCGCTTGCTACAACCTGGTCAATGCCGACTTGACCGGGTAATACCTTAGACTTCTTTTCCCTCTTTTCTTTCTGTTTTACGGGTTTTTCAACTTCAAAATAGCCCGTATTGTAGTCGCTGAAATCTGTTTGACGTTCGGATAAATCAATTGGCTCTTCATTTATAACGATCGATTCGTTATTTAACACGCCCGAATTATTTTCTTCTAATTCAACATTTTCGACAAAATCTTCTTCGGAATTAGGCGTGGTTTCGACTAAGCCAACGGATTCTTGCAAAGTATTTTCAAAAAACTTTTCGTCGTCAATATCTTCGTTAATATCGTCGTCAATATCGTCGTCAATATCGTCGCTCAAACTATTTAAAACTTTCTGCAGGGCGTCTGCTTTATCATCCACATACGATCTTGCCTTGTTGTTTGAGAAAATCTCGTCTTCATAAAACTGCTTGGACTCATTTTGAGGCTTGGAATCACTTTGAGGTTTGGACTCGTTTTGAAGCTTGGAGTCATTTTGAGGCTCAAACTCATTGAATAGTTTATTTAACAATTCATTAGACAATACAGGCGCAATTTCTTCCTGCTTAACGGGTTTTTGCTCTTTTTCGTCTACTGTATTTGATAAACTTGCAGAAGAAAACGTCGAAAACATGCCTACGTGCATATTATCAGTTTTGCTGAGATTTTCCGTAGTTGCAGATGATTTTTCAACGTTATCATAAAACGCTTTTAAGTCTACGTCATTTTTATTCTCATCTTCTTCTTTGAAATGTTCTTCAAAAAATTTTAAGTTAAAAATAGGCGCGTTATTTATTTCTTCCGCAGGTTGTTTACGCTCGCTAATTGAAGAAAAACTTCCAAAGCCGGTTTCCGAAGGAAAAGATTTATTATCAACGTTACCCGTTCCACCATAAAAACTTACAGTCTTTTTCGGTTGTTCCATTTCGTCAAAATTTGTTGACGATGCGCTGATAATACCGCCTTTTACCGCCTCGTCATTATTGATAATAACGTTCGGATGTACGTAATATTCCGTTTCTTTTTGCTTGGGAATAATGATAGACGGCATATCGTCGTGAAGAATTTTGTTGGGTTTTTTCGTTAAAGAGTCGTTCTCTGCCTGTGTAGACTGAGGAAGTATACTTGAAGAAACCGTCTCTGATGCGTAAAGCTCGGCAGACGCTTGCTTCGCAGTGAATTTACGGTCAAGTTCCGTTCTGTTTTTGTCTCTATTATAACTTTCGTATAGCGTTCTGAGAGCCGAAGATTTGTCCATTTTATACTCTTCTTCGTCATCAACAGCCTCTTTAGTATTTGGAATAATATTTTCCACAAATAAGCGTGTAGGCGCATGTTTATATACTTTTTGCGGAGGCAGATCATCCGTAAATAAAGGACGAGTGGGTTTTTCTTCCTTATTCTCGTAGGGAATTTCTTTTTTCTGCGTTATTATAAAAGGACGCTTTTCTCCTTTTGAAAAACGCTTATAAAGCAAATATCCAAACGCGCTTGCGCAAGCGATAAATACCAAAGAAAAAATAATGTAAGCAATCTCCACCATATTTACAAGCGATTTAATACCGTACACAATTACACCAAATATTACTCCACCTGCGGAAACTTTCATATCGTATACGCTGGCAACGTATTCTCCAAAGGGTTGATCAAGTACGCTCATCGTCGTAATCAAATGTAAGATAAAAATAAGACTGATTCCCATTCCGCCAATAAGAGCAACGTATGAAGCGGGTACGGACAAACGTCTATGAAGTAACAATGATATGCCAATTGCAAAAATAGATGATAATATTACGTAAGAAGATATGCCAAAAAGTCCCAGAATAACGTTTCTGAGTATTTCGCTAACAATGCCAAATATTACAGGCATGGTGCAACAAAGCAATAAAAAAGCAGATATTATTATAAGAATGATAGCGAAGATATCATGATCTCCCGAATTATCGTTCTTTTTGCGCGTATATTTATTGACAGACAAAACATTCTCCCGATAGCATAATTTTATACGTATACATTATACCATATTGAATAACATTTTACAATAGATTTAATAAATATTTTTATAAAAAATAAAATAAAAATTACCAACCTTTTGGGGGTTGGTAATAAATAAAACACAATATATAGTGATTATTTGAAAAAATCTCTTACTAAATCCATTTCTTTTATATGTGACGCTTTGCCAACGTATGAAATCGACAAATTATTACAATCGAAATAGTTATTACAAAAAGCAAGGGCTTTTTCTGTCGTTACGCCTTGAAGTTCGGCCAATTTTTTATCCACGTCATACGCTTTGCCCGTGTATAATGCATATTTACCATAACTACTCATTGTGGATAAAGTATTTTCCAATGCAAACAGCGTATTACTCTTTATCTGCATTTTTGCTCTTTCAATTTCTTCTGCCGTTATGCCGTTCATCAACACTTTATTGATTTCGTCTCGCACAGATTCGACCGCAGAGAAAAGATTTTTCCCGCTCGTATTCAGATAAATACCGAAAATTCCGTTATTGTAGTACGAAGAACAAGAAGTATACACGTTGTACACAAGCCCCTTTTGTTCTCTGAGAACTTGAAAAAGGCGTGAACTCATACCTGTTCCAAGGCAAAAAGATACGACAGACTGAGTGGCGGACAATTCATGCTCAAACGGCAACGAGCCAAAGGCTATTGCAAGATTAACTTGTTCAAAGTCCTTTTCATATTTAATAAAACCGTTGCCAAATACCTGAGGAGCGTATACTTTATCGCATTTTTCAGTAGAGCAATTAGGCAATACGTACTTTTCTACTACGCTATTAAGTTCCATCTCGCTTACGTTTCCCACGACCGATATTACAGTATTATCGGGCGTATACATTTTTTTTGTATATGAAAGAACGTCATTGCGATTAAATCTGCTTACGTTTTCTTTCGGTCCTAATATCGTACGCGCCAACGCAGTACCGACGTAAGTTTTTTCCGCCAAACGATCATAACAAATATCTTCAGGCTCGTCCGCTACCATATTAATTTCTTCTATAATAACATTACGCTCTTTATCGAGTTCTTCATCACGAAAAGAGGATTCGTATAAAATATGCGACATAAGAGCAAAGCATTTTTCAAAATTCTCGTCAATACATTTGAAGTAATAACACGTCGCTTCCTTACTCGTAAAAGCATTTATGCTTGCTCCGTAATCCTCAAAAAGTTTTGCTATTTCAAAGGCGGAATATTTTTCCGTACCCTTGAACGTAACGTGCTCAGTAAAATGCGAAATACCGTTATTTTCTTCAGATTCAAAACCGCTACCCGCGCCAAACCAAAATCCTACCGAAACGGATCTTACGCCGTCATGCTTATCGGAAACCACCTTAAGTCCGTTTTTATATTCAGTAATTTTTACCATTTGTTTTCTCCATAATTATAATACGTTTGAAAGAATATCTGCCGTAAGGCGCGCTTTACGAATTTCATCAAGAATCAAAGGCAACGCTTGGACGGTTTTTTCCGTAGGATGCATTAATACTAAATCTCCTGCTTTTAGTTTGCTCGTTGCTCTGCTTAGAATCAAATTCACGTCTTGATCTCGCCAATCAATGGTATCCTTTGACCACATAACCGTCTTATAACCCAAATCGTCCGCAACGTCTACCGTAACACTCGAATATGAGCCTGACGGCGGAGCAAATAAATTCATTTCTTCGCCCAAAATGCCCTTTACGAGTTTATGAGTTATCAATATTTCTTCTTTATTGCTTTTTTCATTAATACTTGCATGATCCCGATGTAAATACCCGTGATTGCCTATTTCATGTCCCATCAGGTGAATACTTTTTAATAACGATTCGTTTTTTTCTACCCAAGAACCGCCCACAAAAAAAGTCGCCTTTGAATCTGTATCGTCAAGTATTTTTAGTATCTCGGGAATATATTCAGAGCCCGAATACACGTTAAACATTAAGGCTACACATGTTTCAGAAGAACCCTTATAATATACTCTCGAATCAGCGGATACCGTTGTTTCTCCACTATTTCCTATCCACACAAAAAGAACTCCGCTTACGATCAAGATTGACACGAATCCTGTTATGATATAGCTTAAAGCCTTTACTCTTTTAATCATACAACACCTCGCGCTATTATATTCACGAGGTGTTGTAATTATCTCAATTTATATAAAAATTATACGGACGCTTTACTAATAATTTCTTTAAGTCTAAGGTCAATCCTTCCCTTTTCGTCCACTTTGATTACTTCTACCTTAACAACGTCGCCGATGTTTATTACGTCAGTAACCTTTGCTACTCTCTTTTCAGAAAGTTTGGAGATGTGAATCATACCGTCTTTTCCAGGAGCAATATTGACAAATGCGCCAAGTTCCTGAGGCTGTTCTTCTTTTACCGGCTTATCCTCTTTCTTATCCTTCTTGCCGTCCTTCTTTCCGCGACCGCGATCTCTATCTCTGGGCGCTCTGTCAGGATTACTCATAAGGATCTTTACTACGGGGCCTTCGTATTCATTACCAACTACGACATCTTCAACGATAGAAAGAATTATCTTCTTCGCCTTTTCGCCCATTTCTGCGTCGATATAAGCGATATATACGTTTCCGTCATCGTCAATATCAATCTTAACGCCTGTTTCTTCAACGATTTTATTGATCGTTTCTCCGCCTTTACCGATAACCTTACCGATTTTATCAGGATCGATTTTAAGAGAAATAATCTTAGGCGCCCACTTGGAAAGTTCTGCTCTCGGTCCGGGAATAACTTCAAGCATTTTACCAAGAATATGAAGTCTTCCTTTGCGAGCCTGTTCAAGCGCGGTAGTAAGGATTTGTTTATCAATACCCTTAATCTTTATATCCATCTGGATTGCGGTAATACCGCCTGCCGTACCTGCAACCTTAAAGTCCATATCTCCAAGGAAATCTTCAAGTCCCTGAATATCCGACATTATTGCTACGCGGTTACTTTCAGTATCCTTAATAAGTCCCATTGCAATACCTGCCACGGGCACTTTAATAGGAACTCCTGCATCCATAAGAGCAAGACATGATCCGCAAACACTCGCCTGCGAGGTTGAACCGTTCGAACTTACAATTTCACTTACCGTTCTGATTGCGTAAGGGAATTCTTCTTCCGACGGAATAACAGGCTCAAGAGCGCGTTCTGCAAGAGCGCCGTGACCGATTTCACGACGACCGGGCGCACGGAGAGGTTTTGCTTCGCCGGTAGAATAACCGGGCATATTATATTGATGCATATATCTCTTCTTTACGTCTTCTTCGTCGAGATTTTCAAGTTTCTGCGCATCGCCAATAGTACCGAGCGTGCAAGTTGACATTGCCTGTGACTGACCTCTGGTAAATACTGCCGATCCATGAACTCTAGGAAGAATACCTACTTCACACCAAATGTCACGAATATCTTCAAGTCCTCTGCCATCAGGTCTTTCGCCCTTATTGATTATCTTTGCGCGAACCTTTTCTTTGGTTATATAATAAAGCGAATCCTTAATCTCTCTTTCCTTGTCAGGGAAAATTTCCGCAAAGTGTTCAAGAGTAATTTTTTCTACTTCATCCTGATTGTTCTGTCTTTCAGTACGATCGTAAGTTGCAAGCGCCTTATCGAGCATATCTCCTGCAAATTTACGAACTTCCGCATCAATATCCTCGGGAATATGATAGTAATCCATTTCCTTTTTAGGCTTACCGATCTGCGCTACCATATCGTTTATAAAGGCTACGATTTTCTTTATCTCTTCGTGAGCGTAAAGAATACCGCCGAGCATAACTTCTTCGCTTACTTCGTTTGCGCCTGCTTCAACCATCATAATAGCATCTGCAGTACCTGCTACGTAAACGTGCATAGAACTTGCTTCTCTCTGCTTGCTGTCAGGGTTAATAACGTACTGACCGTCCACGTAACCAACTACTACTGCGCCTGTAGGTCCTGCAAAAGGAATATCCGAAATGGAAAGCGCAATAGATGAACCAACCATACCCCAAACTTCGGGAGGATAATCAGGCTCAACGGAAAGGGCGGTACAAACAACGGTAACGTCGTTGAACAATCCTTTCGGGAAAAGAGGACGAAGAGGTCTGTCAATAAGTCTTGACGTCAAAATTGCTTTATCACTGCCTCTGCCTTCTCTCCTTTTGAAACTACCGGGTATTTTACCGATAGCGTACAGTTTTTCTTCGAAATCAACTCCGAGAGGGAAGAAATCCATTCCCGGGCGGGGCGAATCAGACATACAAACGTTGGACATAACCATAGTATCACCGCACTTTACTATGCAATGACCGTTAGCCTGTTCACCGTACTTGCCCGTTTCAACGATAACTTCGCGACCGCCGATTTCGGTTTTGAAAATGTGTCCTTGTTTCATTTTCTATGATGTCTCCTATATCTACTTTATCTTTATAACTAATATAATTTTTCGGTTGCAAACCAAACAAGAGGGCGGAAAAATTCCGCCCCCCGGGTTGCATTTTTTACTTTCTCAATTCCAAATCGGCGACAATCTTTCTATATCTTTCAATGTCGAGATCTTTGAGATAGTTAAGCAAACTACGTCTTGATCCTACCATCTGCAATAAGCCTCTGCGAGAGTGATGGTCCTTCTTGTGCATTTTAAGATGCTCGGTAAGATGATTGATTCTCTCAGTAAGAAGCGCGATCTGCACTTCGGGGCTTCCCGTATCACCGGGGTGCTTTGCAAACTTTGCAATAATAGCTGCTTTCTTTTCCTTATCCATTTTTTTATCCTCCTATGGAAATTTATTCGCCTTAGCCCTAAGTATTTGCGTGGAGAGCGCAAAACCTCCGAATCTAAGGTATCTATGGTAGTATACCACATTAAAATGAAAATGTAAACAATTTTTAACTAAAACATATAAAATATTACCGCTATTCCGAAAGAAATTTTATTTTTTCTGTCAATCTCTTATCAAATTCATCTATATACAGTTTTACGTCTTTTACGGAAGCATGCCGATTTATTTTGCCACTTTGTATAATCTTTGATATACTTCCTGCTCCGCACGCGTATACTGAAACGGTTTCTTCCATAACCGTGATATTGTTTATACACTGCTTGCCTTCTATTGCGAAACCGACGTTTTCAAGATTGCCTACCATATTTTTTTGTCTGTAAAGATAATACGGCTCATACCTTGAAACAAGTTTATCATAAGCGTAATCCGTCATTTTTTCAATATCGTCACAGAACAGTCGCATATCTTTATCTGCTATAACAGAACCACGCTTTTTGCTCAAAGTATGTATAGTTACGTTTTCAGGCAAGAGTTCAAAAATTCCGTCTACGGTGTACTTAAAGTCGGTCAAATCCTCACCCTCTAATCCTGCAATAACGTCTGTATTTACGTCAAAACCAAAACTCTTCGCAAGTTCGTAAGCGCGGTAGAAAGACTCGGCAGTATGCTTTCGCCCTATTATTTCAAGAGTACGGTTATTCAAAGTCTGTGGATTAACGCATAATCTTGTCACACCGTTGTTTTTTAAGGCTGATAACTTTTCTTCATTTATACTATCCGGGCGACCTGCCTCAAAAGTAAATTCACAATTTTCGTTCTTTATTGGCTTTAGTATTCTTTCGATCATTTCGGGAGTCAATACCGACGGAGTACCTCCACCCACGTAAACAGAAAGTATTTCCTTACCCTGCGCTTTTATAATACTCACCACTTTTTCCACTTCTTCTGCGAATTTTTCGGCATACGGTAATAATAATGTTTTATTCTTGTTTACGTCGGCAGAAGGAAATGAACAATAATAACATCGTCCATCACAAAAAGGAACGTGCAAGTATAAGTTTACGCAATTATTCCGTTCTTTAATCACACGTTGTTGCGCTTTGATAATTCGGCTGATAGTATTTGCCTTTCTTTCGCTAACACGAAATACGTCTACTAAATATTTGGCAACGTCATCAATGCTACCGCCTAATTTCAGATAATCATACGCAAGTTTAGTAGGTCGAACACCGGTCAAACTTCCCCAAGGCAACGTCCTTCCGCTGAGTTGTGATAAATAATCGTATAATGATACTTTCAAAAATCTTTTAGTCAATCGCTTTACGTTTAAGTCATCACCGTTCGGCTTATTCCCTATGAAAACTTTTTCTTTGCCTTCTACGACAATTTTTGCCTTAATCGCATCATCAATAAACGCCTCAACCAAGATTTCCTTATCTGCGCAAAAATCACAAAAAAGCCGAGCCTCGTCAAGAAGATCGGCAGAAAAACGGTCTATATTTGTTTTTAAGTTTATTTCAGACATAAGGGTTATATTTTCTTTCAAATTCAAGCGTCGTACTCTCTCCATGCCCCGGAAATACAGTATAATTTCCGTCAAGAGCAAAGAGCTTATTTTTTACGGAATCAATGAGCGCAGCGGTGTTACCCATAGGGAAATCTGTTCTGCCTACGCTCATATAAAAAAGCGTATCGCCACTAAAAATATTATTTTCCACAACGTAACACACGCTTCCGCGGGTATGTCCCGGAGTAGATATTACTTTGAAAGTCAGTCCTGCTTCATTTATCAAGTCGCCGTCACTTACAAAAACGTCAACGCAAAAAGAAGATACGTACATTCCGGGGAAAAAAGTATTACCGGCAGTCGCAAAAGGTTCGTCTTGCCCGTGTAAATAAATCTTAACGCCATTTTTTGATAACGCCTTAATCGCATTTGTATGGTCAAAATGCCCGTGCGTAAGGAGTATTGCTTTTATATTCAAGCCTCTTTTATCAAGTTCAAACTGAATTTTATTCGCTTCTGCGCCGGGGTCTATTACTACGGCTTCTTTATTCGTTTCGTTATACACTATATAGCAATTCGTGCTGATTGGACCAACCGTTACGCTTATAATTTTCATGTAGCAGAACTCCTGTGTACTTTGCGTACAGGGCTTAATTGTTGTAATTTCTTAATCAAAATATCTATTTCGCTTATATCGCTTACGCATACGCCAATAGTAAGATTTGCCATATCATTTTTATCCACTTTTCCGACGATAGAAATTAATGATAATTTAAGCTCGGAAATGACGGTTGATATATCTACAACAAGATTTTGTTTGTCGTTTGCCTGAATTTGCAAATAAACGACGAAAGTATTATCACGTTTTGCACCCCAAGACGCATCGATAAGTTTTTTCTGATCGACGTATTTTATGTTTATGCAACCTTTTCTATGAACGGTAACACCTCTTCCGTTTGAAACGTAACCAACAATTTCATCTCCCGGAACGGGACTGCAACACTTTGCAACGTGACAAAGCATATCAGGTTCGCCATTAATAAGTATTCCGCTGACGTCGCTTCGCCGTTTCGTTCCCGCACTTTTGATGGGTTGTTTTGCTTTTTGTTCCTTACGATAGAAATCAATAAGTTTAGGCAAAATCTGATGTACTGAATATCCATTATAACCGATTGACGCATATAAATCATCAATCGAAGATATGGAATATCTGTGCATAACAACGTCCAACCACTCTTGTTTCATAAGCGAAGGAAGAGCATATCCCAATCTTTTTGCTTCGAGTTCCATCATCTCTTTGCCTTTGTGGATATTCTCCTCTTTCATTTCTTTTTTGAACCAAGCGCGAATTTTTGTTCTGGCTTGTGTCGTTTTTACAACTCTGAGCCAATCACGACTTGGTCCTTTCGCGTTGTTGGAGGTTATTATTTCTACGTAATCTCCCGTAGAAAGCTTGGTTTCAAGAGGAACGATACGATTATTTATTTTTGCGCCAATACAGCGATTGCCTATTTCTGAGTGCACGCTACACGCAAAATCAATAGGCGTAGAGCCTTCTGGTAAAGGTACGACGTCGCCCTTGGGAGTGAAAATAAATACTTGCCCTTCGTACAAATCAACTTTAAGAGATTCATAAAGCTCTTGCGGTTCAGCGGCTTCACCCTGCGCGTTAATAACGCCACGAAGCCATTTCAAACGGTCTTCGCCTTCGCTTATAACAGATGCGGAATTCTCTTTATATTTCCAATGCGCCGCTATACCGTACTCGGCTATTTTGTGCATTTCGTACGTTCTGATCTGAATTTCAAACGGTGTGCCGTAGTTGGTCATGACCGTTGTATGCAAAGACTGATAATTGTTTGGTTTGGGGACTGCTATATAGTCTTTGAATCGTCCGGGAATAGGTTTCCAATGCGAGTGAATAAGTCCAAGAACTTCATAACAAGATTCAACGTTTTCAACAATAATTCTTACGGCAGTCAAATCATAAATCTGCTCGAAAGTTTTATGTTTTTCGTTCATTTTTTTATAGATACTATAAAAATGCTTTGGACGTCCGCTTACCTCGCCCGCTATTTTATGCTCGTCCATAAGTTCGCGCAGAGTATGGCAAAGTTTATCTACTATTATCTGACGCTCTTTGCGCTTCAAAGAAACTTCTTTAACGAGCGATTCATATGCCGTAGGATGAAGAACTTTCAAGCAAATATCTTCCATTTCGCATTTTATATAACTAAGACCGAGTCGTGAAGCAAGTCGCGCATAAATTTCCAAAGTTTCGTTTGCAAGAGCCGTTTGCCTTTCAATCGATAACGGTTCTACAGTACGCATATTATGCAAGCGATCCGCAAGTTTAATAATCAAAACTCGAATATCTTTCGCCATAGCAAAAAACATTTTTCTGAAATTTTCGGCCTGTTCTTCTGCTTTTGACGTAAAAGATATTCTTTTCAACTTAGTAACGCCTACAACCAATTCAGTAATAACTTCGCCAAACCGTTTTTTAATATCTTCCTCAGTAGCATCAGTATCTTCAATGGTATCGTGCAATAACGCAGCGCAAACGGAACTATAATCCATACCAAGATCAATAAGAATATTCGCTACTGCGATAGGATGAGAAATATAAGGCTCGCCTGAAACACGACGTTGATCGCCGTGTTTTTCAATAGCATACTCCAAAACTTGACATATAGTATCTCTCTGTTTCTTAGAGTATATTAATTCACATCTTGCAAGTAATCTCTGCATTTCTTACCTCTATTTTCCTAAGCTTAAAAGTTGATTATATAGCGACGAATCTGTTAAGGGCTTTTGAACACCTTTGTTTATAATCAGGTTGTTAGAAACCAATTTGACGAATCCGAGTTCGACGAACACCGCAAAAACGACTACGAACTGCTTAGGGTTCAACCCCTCGCATAACGAGGCAAGTCGTTTATAATAGACTATTATATTATCGTTTGCAACTTCGGGATTATTGACTATCGCCGAATAATATTTTGCGAAAGTGCTTCTATCGCTTACTACGCCTTTATATATACTTCCCGTTGGTTGCGACGGAACGTAAATCGTGGCGTTGGTAACTCCGTTCAGATAAGAAACAACGCGGTCTGAGGGAGGCTCGTCCACAAAAACAATTCTCGAATAGTTTCCTAGGAGCATTGGCGAATTAAAATTCGGCGAAACGATTATTCCGGAATAATTGTTCTTTTCAGACTTATAAGTATAATCGTGAATAACAAACGACATTGAATCAATGTCCATAATCCGATTATACGAAGTTCTATCTGCGCAGATAAATAAAGTGCCGTAAATAGAATCGGGAAATAAATCTTTTATTTTGTATTCATCATACGTTTGGAATTTGGGCGCAGTACGTGAAGGAAGAAGCAAAGCGGATAAATAATTTGCCATAGCAAATGAATCGTTTATATATAACTCTGACGGCGCAACCGCTTTGATGTAACCGGATACTCCTCCGTTCAAACCTTCGGTAAGTTCCAATACAATTTCCTTATTTCCGTCACCCATTAAAAATTGATTTTTATAATAATAATTAAACGCATAAGTCTGTAATTTGTTTATTTGCACAGAAGTATGCTGTGGATTTTTACAAGGAGTAACTTTCAAGGCATCCGTAATAATTTTCAGCATTGGTTTCGTATTGCCGTATCCCGTAGGCTCAACATAATTCATTGCGCTTAAAAACTTCTTATTTAATTCATTAATTTCAACGTCTATGTCATATTCACAAGAAGGCAAAAAATACGATTGATCTTGCATTAACATATATTCGTTAATTTTTTGTTTGAAAGCGGGAATATTTTCTTCGTAAAGCGAAAAACCTGCCGCTCCGCTATGACCGCCAAATTCAATTAAAACGTCTGAAGCATAAGAAAGCGCGTCAAAAATATTGATGCCAGCAATGCCTCTTGCCGTGCCCTTATAAACGCCTTCCTCGTTTTTATCCACGAGAATAAAAGTAGGTCTGTTATAATCGCCTGCGAATCGCGCGGCGGCAATACCTGTAACTCCTTTCGCCCATGAAGGATTGCTGAGTATTATTGCTCTATCAAAAGTCAAATCTTCGCTTTGAATATCAATTTCAGCTTCCGCGTATATTTCATCACAAACTTCTTTTCTACGCGCATTATCTGCTTCAATTTCCGTAATAATATTCTTAATCCGAGTAACGTCTGAAGAAGTCAACATTTCAAACGCGCGATAGGCATCACCCATGCGACCTGCGGCGTTAATTCTGGGAGCAATTTTATACGCAATATCACTAGAAGAAACGTTTGCGCCGAAATTTTGAGATGATAACAATAACTTTAATCCCAGATTACACTCGCCCGAAGAAATCGCTTTCAACCCGAGTTGTACGATAAGACGATTTTCACCAAAAAGCGGTACTAAATCTGCAATAGTCGCGACTGCCGCCAAATCTAAAAATTCTTTATATAAATCATCTTCACAAAGCGCTTGAACTAATTTAAGCGCAACTCCCGCGCCACAAAGATACTTGTCAGGATATGGATCACCCTCTTGTTTGGGATTTACTACTATACAATCAGGAATAACTTTCCCCGGCTCATGGTGGTCAGTAACTATTACGTCTACACCCAAATCTTTTATATATTCAACTTCATTAACGCCCGATATACCGCAATCACAAGTCAAAATAAGATCCGGGCAATGCTCTTCAATAAGCGACTCAACGCCCTCTACGCTCAAACCATATCCGTCTTTTATCCTATCCGGAATATGAACTATTACGTCCACGCCGACGGACTTGAAATACAACGCCAAAATTGCGGAAGAACATACGCCGTCAGCGTCATAATCGCCAAAAACTATAATTTTTTCGTGATTATCAATCGCAATTTTTATACGGTTTACCGCCTCTTTCATTCCTATCATAAGAAACGGATCATTTAAATTCTTCACGTCGGCAGTAAGAAATTTATGAATTGCTTCTTCTGTATTAACGCCACGAATAAACAATAATTCCACAAGACGGACGTCAATATTTAGTTTATCCGAAATACGCCGAATTTCTTTGTCCGAAGCAATATTACATTTTTTTTTCGTTATCTTTAAGTTCATAAATCATTAAAAATAATTCAAAAGCCTTCTGAAATAAGACAGAAGGCTTTTAAAAATTTTAGTTTCCTTTTTCGGGATTAGAAGACTCGTCTTCAATGTCCGTATTCACTTGTTCAGTTTCTTTAGCAACGTCTGCCGTAGGCTGTTCTGTATTTTCCTCATAATTAACTTCCGTTTCTGCAACAGGCGGAACGTTTTCGGTCAAACCGTCAAGGAAATCGTCCGATTTCGTTTCCGGAGGCAATGTAACCACAGTAGGCTTCTTTTTGCTCGTCTTTGCTTTCCAGATAGCCCAAATTGTAGGCGCGAGGAACATTGAAGAGAAAGTACCTGCGATAAGACCTGCCATCAAAGGAAGACAGAATACAATCAAATCTCCAACACCAAAAATTGCCGATACGATAGCAACCATAAGTACGGTAATAAACGTGGTCGCCGTCGTATTGATTGAACGAACAATGGTATCCCTTACTGCGTCGTTTGCAATCTTGGAAGGTGTGGAAGTGTGAGGATAAGTCTTGACATTATCTCTGACTTTATCAAAGATAATAATCGTATTGTTAATAGAATAACCAAGTATAGTAATCAACGCTGCCACGAAAGTACTCGTTATTTCAATGTGTCCTATAAGCATAAACAGGAACATAATACCGATATCATGCATCAAGCAAATAAGCGCGACTATACCAGAAACCAACTCGAATCTGATTCCGATATAGATAAGCATTAATGCTAACGCCATTACGATACCGCAGATACAAGTAATAAGCAACTCAGAACTTACGGTTGCGCTGACAGAAGATCCACTCTGTACGCTACCTGAATATGGATCGTCCTTGAAAAGATCTTCTTTGATAAGATCTGATAAAATTTCAATAATACCTTCAGTACTGTCGTCGCCCATCATAATCTGATAATTATAATCGCTGGCAGTAAACTTAACGTACAACGCTTTATCCGCGCCCTCGCCCTGTACCGTTATATTCTTAACTGCAAGGCCTTCGATCGTACCTACTGTGGAAGTATCATACTTATTAGGATCAGGATTTTCAATAATATTCGTTATTGCCTGTTCTTTCTCTTTTCTAAACCCATCATCGTCAAGACTTGCGCCGATTTTTACGGTAAGCGTATAACCGCCCGTAAAGTCCATACCAAGATTAAGTACGTCGCCCTTGAATACAAATCCAAAGATTACTCCAAAAACAACGGCGATAGCAAGAACGATTACTGGAATAGCGAACCATAACTTTTTCTTTTCTACGATTTTGAGGTCTGATGAATGAAGATTGAATTTCATATTAGTTACCTCCTATATCGCCGAAAAGTTTGTCGAAATCATCTTTATCGGAAGATTTTTCTTCAATTTGTTCGGATTTGGGTTCGGGTTGAGTAACCTTTTCAACTACTTTTTTGGCTTTTCGCTCTTTCTTGGGCTTAATTACGGGAACATACTGCTCTTCGTCCAATTCGTTAAACCCTTCTTTTCTGCGCAATCTATACAACTTGGGATCAGTACCCCAAATAGCAATAGTCCATTTAAGTAAGAATCTTGTAAGAACCAAAGACGATATTATAGAAAGCACCAAGCCTATAAGTAGCGTCAAACCAAATCCCGAAACAGTACCCGTACCAAAAATAAGAAGCATTATTGCAGCAATTATCGTCGTTACGTTTCCGTCCACGATAGCATTAGTCGCTTTTCTGAAACCTGCGTGGTATGCGGCAAGTAAAGACTTGCCATTTCTATACTCATCCTTTATTCTCTCATAAATAATTACGTTACCGTCGACCATCATACCAAGCGACAAGATGATACCTGCAATGCCGGGCAATGATAACTGAATGAGAGGGAAAGTTGCCAGAAGCACGAACATCATAACCATATAGGCAAGCATTGTTACACAAGCAACCATACCCATCATACGATAGAACACGCTCATAAATAACATTATGAGAAGGAAAGCAATCGCGCCTCCGATAAGACCTGCCGCAAGCGCGCCAGTACCAAGTGTAGGATCAACGACACTACTTTCAATAAGTCCCAAAGTAACGGCAAACGTACCACTCATAATCTGGTCAGAAAGATTCTGCGCTTCTTCATAAGTAAAAGTACCCGATATGATTGCGTTTCCACCCATTACCGCGGTATTAATCATTGCGGTCGAGATCGCAGGATTTTGCCTTTCTCCACCTTTAACGAGATAAATCTTTATAAATTTACCTACGTTTGCAGACGTTACTTCGCCAAACCTTCTAGCACCGTCAGAATTAAACGATAAGCCAACCGCAGGTTGACGAGCGTCATCCGACGTTACGTAAGCGTTCGTAACCACGTCACCGGTAAAAATGGTTTCTCCGTTCTGATTTCCGTCAGGAGAAAGCACGAATTCAAGATCAGCAGGTTCGCCTATAATCTTAAAAATTTCACCGGGCTCGTCCACGTCAGGAACTTCGACACGAATACGATTCGATCCCTCGCGAACTACCGTTGCTTCTGAATAACCTTTTGCTGTCAAAAGATTGGTAAGCTGCGTAACTGTACCGTTCATACGCTGATCATCAGGATTGGACTCTTCCGCTTCATATACTGCGTATACACCGCCTTTAAGGTCAAGTCCAAGCTTAATCGACGAAACAACACCGTATGAGTGACTATCACCGCCCACCGAAAAGTCTATACGCACAAAAGACATAACGATTCCAATAATCGTTATGGCTACGACAAGTATAAACTTAAAGATTGATGATTTTCTTTTCATTTCGTAATTTATGCCTTTACAAGTCGTACGATTAGTCGTACTATGAGATTATATAATAATATGGCAACCTAAGTCAAACATTTAATCACCTTTGTTTGTGAATTTTTCGTCATTTTACTCTTTTGTTAGCCATTTGCTTCGATTGCGGCAATAGCAAGCGCGCATTCCACTCTCTTTTTCATAAGCTCGCAACCTATTTTATACGGTTTCGTTATGCCACCGCAAATTTGTATTGAGTTTGCCGCGCAACCACCGCTACAATAATATTTTGCCCAACAGTTATTACACTCTTCTTTTTTGGTAAGATTCGTTGTAGCAAACATCTGAGGTAACTCATTGCTGAACGTTCCGTCGTTTACGTTGCCGATGATATATTCGTCAATACCGTCAAATCTATGGCAAGGATAAATATTTCCGTTCGGAGCAATCGCCAGATATTCGTCGCCTGCGTTACAACCAACCAATCGTTTGCTTGCGCAAGGTCCGTTATAAATGTCTATATTGAAGTGGAAAAATCCGAATTCCTTACCTTCCGCGCGACGCGTCAAATACTCTTTTGCAAGAATTTCGTATTGTTCTTTAAGCGTTTCTATATGCTCTTCTTTTAAAGCTAACGGATCTCCAACCGGCAAAACGACGGGTTCAAGCGAAACTTGTCCAAACCCGTAATCGTTTAATGCAAGTATATCTTTGGCAAAATCAAGATTTTTTGCGGTAAACGTACCACGAACGTAATAACTTTTATCTCCACGCGATTGCACGAGTTTCAGAGAAGACCTTAACGCCTTGTCAAACGAACCTTTACCTGCCACGTCTATTCTCACGCTGTCGTGAACTTCTTTTCTTCCGTCAATACTGAGAACGACGTTAAACATTTCTTTGTTAAAATACTCAATAAGTTCGTCGGTAAGCGCGACAGCGTTCGTAGTTATCGTAAAGCGAAATTCCTTCCCCGCTTCCTTTTCGATACTTCTCGCATAGTCAATCGTCGCTTTAACTGCTTCCATGTTGAGAAGCGGTTCTCCGCCGAAGAAATCAACTTCCAATCTGCGTCTGTTTCCGCTTCGGGCAATTAAAAAATCAATTGCGCGCTTTGCGGTTTCTACGCTCATAAAATCTTGCTCGCCGTGATACTGTCCGTCCTCAGCAAAACAATACTTGCAACGTAAATTGCATCCGTGCGCTATGTTCAGACATAAAGCTTTTACGATTCCTTTATATACAGGCTCGGGATGTACCGGTTCGGATGAAAACAATACGCCTTCTTTTATGAGTTCGTCTATTTCGCTCTCCGCCTCGGTTATTTCTTCTTTCGTGAACTTAGAAAAATCTCCTTTTGCCTTTGCAGAAGGAGAACGTTTTTCTATTAATTTTGCCGTCAGTTCATCAACGACAAAAACAGAGCCACTTTCTACGTCAAGCAGGAAATGACGCCCTAAGCATTCATATACATGAACCATTTATTAATCCTGTCTTACTTTTTCGCTTCTGTTTGTTTTTTTCTGTTCGCAAGACTGATTGCCCACAGTACAGCTCGTCTTACAAGCGGACTGACATCCGGTTGCACTCGCCACAGCCGGTACCTTTTTCTTTACAAATAGTATTCTTTGCGATAACTTTAATGTGCTTCATTATAAAACCTCCAAGTTTTATAATATTATACATTAAACTCGTTAAAAATGCAAGTGTAAAATAAGGGTTTTTTTCAGTTTCTTCTTATTAGCATAGAAATAATTCCGCTGACAAGTCCCGCCGCCATTGATATTACCACGTTGTTAAGTAAAGTAATATCAAAAGTAAATCCTCCGCCCAGCAAAGAGAAAATTATGAAAGCAAAAATTGCATAAACCATCCCAAAGATTGTTCCTCTCACCCAACCGTGTCCCGATAATTTTAAGGACAGCAAGGACGCAATCAATATACTGAGCGTGCGTATGACTTGATTTATAATGGGAATACACTCGTTTCCCCAATTAAACGTTTTAATCAAAAATGCTGATAAAAGCACTAGTAGCAAAGAAATTATCAGCGCAATGATAAGCGCTTTAATAACTTCCATAGCATAATATTTGGGAGATCCCTGCGTTCCAATATTTTTGTCCATAAAAAAGCCTCCGAATAATATATCATTATTCGAAGGCTTGACTTTCTATTACGCAATAATAAGTCGGGTTTTGACGAAAAATCAATTTGCGCTGTTTTCGTCCTTTTCTTCCGTCTTTTGTTCTTTATCAGCATTTTCGCCCGTTTCTTCGGTGAACGGCTCCGTTTGAGCTTCTTCCACTACGGTAACCGGACAAGCAGGCGCTGAAACTTTATTCAAAACCAAATACAATGCCTTAATATCAATGCTTAATGTTGTTCCGTTTTCATCACCAGACTGAATAATAAGTTCTTTTCTGTTGCCATAATCTTTGATTTCTTTTACAACGCCGATAATACCGCCTACCGTTTCAATAGTATCGCCAACCGATAAAGAGTTTACTCTGGATTCTTCATTTTTCTTATTTCTCTTTCTGGAAATCATAGGGTATACGATCATAGCGCCGACAAAGAGTACGGCAACGACGATAAGGATAGGAGTCATAACCCCTGCATTATTACAACCTGTAGTAGCGGTCGTATTTTGCGCTTCTGAGAATAAATTAAATAACATATAACGTCTCCAAAATTTAATTACGTATAGTATAACCGAAATATCAACTATTTGCAAGTAATTTTACCATTATAACGAATTTTCACGCAAAAATTAACAACCTTTTGCGCCAAAAACAAAGAATAACGTCTCGTACTCTTTTTTGTCTTCAAATCCGCGAGCAACGGTTAAGCGCGGAGAAAAATCTATCAGTCTGCACAACATTTTTTCATAGTCGTCAAAATAACTTTCGGCTATTTCCTTTTCATTCTCGTATTCGACTACCCGATACTTTCCCCCAACGCAATATAAATCGCAACTATGATAATCAATTTTTTCAAAGTCTATTAAATATCGAATAAGCTCATACATTATTTCTTCGTCTTGTAAATAACAACTATTGTTCAAAGTAAGCAAACACACTTCTTTCCATCTGTCTTGAAACTTTCTGACAAGAAAATTACACACCCCGTCCAAGTTGATTTTATTATTAACGATAATGCAACGCATAAAGGATTCCCTTTCTTCCGTCTTTTCAAAGCAAGTCAACGCTTTTACAAGTAAACGCAAACTAAAACTCGGTTTCAACAATTTCAATAACTCGGCATATATATAATCGTATTTGATTTTAAGCACGAGTTCGTATATCTGCATGGAAATGGCTGTAAAAATTTCTTTTCTGTACCTTTCTTCACCGCCCACGCTCAGCTTGCAATAGTTTTTATTTATTGTAAATGCCGTTACGGCAATCCCTTTCAACGTGACGTTAATATCTTCTCTTATTTGTTCCATCCTTCCACGTTTGTCTATATTAGCAATTAAATCTACTTCGTACATAAATCCTCAATAGTATTTTATGCACAAGAATATATTTTACACTCAAATATAATTACGAAAAATGGCTTTTTTCATTTAAATTCCATAAAAAATATAGGTCAAAACGGTTGCGTTTTAATTTAAATTCTGCTATATTATATAAGCGCAACGGAATGTTGGTCGTGGTACCATAGCCAAGTGGTAAGGCATGGGCCTGCAAAGCCTTGATCCCCAGTTC
>JAFXKH010000035.1 GCA_017531795.1 Clostridia bacterium | reverse complement strand
CCACGTGGGCTTAGCCCTTAAGAAACTCGCCGAACATTTCCACTCCGCTGTTAAACAGTACGCGCGTAACCATAACGCTCTTTTCTGAGTACGACTCCACGCCGTGAACGTCCTTACCGCTGTCGTAAAGTACGAAGGGTACGGGGTCGGAAACGTGAGTACGGAGCGAGAGGGGAGTGGGGTGGTCGGGCGTAATAAGAAGTTTGAATCTCTCGCCACGCCTTGTCATTTCTTCATAAATAGGCTTTACCACAAGTTCGTCAATCATTTCGATAGAACGTACTTTGCCGGGCTTGTCCCCTTGATGACCGCACTCGTCGGGCGCTTCCATATGCAGATATACGAAATCGTGGTCCTTAATCGCTTCAAGCGTAGCCTCTGCTTTGCCTTTGAAATTGGTATGCAGAGTACCGCACGCGCCTTCTACGTCGATAGAGTCCATACCTGCGACCTTGCCGAGTCCTTTGACGAGATCGACGGCAGAAATAACCGCGCCCGAAAGCCCGTACAGCGTTTTGAAAGAGGTAAAAGACGGTCTCGTGCCTTCACCCCAGAACCAGCAGGAGTTCGCAGGATTTTTGCCTGACGACGCGCGCTCGGCGTTTATGGGCGAGGCTTTGAGAATTTCCATGCTCTTTTTCTGGAATTCAAGCAGGGTTTTACCCACTTCGCCCGACGGCAAATAATCGGTTATTTTTCTGCCCGAAATATCGTGCGGTGGCGTAAGAATAGCCCCCGTGCTTGCATTTCTATGTACTAAACAATGACGGTAACTCACTCCGGGATAAAGTTCCCAACCTTCGGGCAAAACCATCTTTTCGTTCAGCTCGGCAATTATCCGCCCGGCAGTCAAGGTGTCTATTTCGCCTGCGCTGTAATCTTCCATAACGAGATCTTCATACGCGCCCTCTCCGCTGAGAGTAACGAGATTGCATCTGTACGTCACGTCGTCACAGCTGAGGTCAATCCCCATGCTAGATGCTTCAAGCGGAGAACGCCCCGTATAATACTTCTTCGGATCGTATCCCATGACGGACATGTTCGCAACGTCACTGCCCGGCTTCATACCGTCGGGAACGGTTTTGCACAGTCCGCAAAGACTTTTGCGCGCGAGCATATCAATATTCGGCTTGTTTGCGAGAGAGAGTGGCGTATCTCCATTTTTGTCCGGATAATCCGCCCAACCGTCGCCAAGTATAACTATATATTTCATAATTCACCTGTATATAACGATTATAGAAACGGCAATCATATAAACTTTATTACCGCTTATATAATTTTACCACCACCCACCCTAAAAGCGCAAGCGTTTTCACCTTGTTTTTCATGACAGAAAAAGAAAGGTATGATAAAACGCCTACCATTACTTCGCGTTCGCTTATCTCATAATCTTAAAATTAAACCATAAAATTCTTTTGAGCCTTGTATTTTCGCAAGGCTTTTTTTATTATTCCACGGTGACGCTCTTGGCTAGGTTGCGCGGTTTGTCTACGTCACGGCGCAGGGCGGTGGCGACGTAATAGGAAAGCATTTGCAAAGGGATAACGGTAATCGCAGGCGAAAGGTCGGCAGGAAGGGCAGGTAAGCGCAGGGCGTAATCGCAGGCTGTTGCCACTTCTTCAAAGCAGGTGACTGCGACTGTAACGCCCCCTCGCGCCTTGACGGTAGCGACGGAGAGCAGAGTTTTTGCGATAAGTTTACCGTCGGCGCAAACGACTACGACGGGCGAGCCTTTTTCAATCAGCGAAATGCTCCCGTGTTTGAGTTCGCCCGAAGCCAGCCCGATAGACGGGATATAGGTAATTTCTTTGAATTTGAGCGCGCCTTCGAGAGCAACGCCATAATCGCTCTTGCGTCCGATAAAGAACACGCACTTTGCGCTTAAAAAAATATGAACGAGTTCAGCGGTTTTTTCGCTTAGGCGCACGACTTTTTCTGCAAGCGTGGGGAGAGAGTGGAGCGCGCGCAAACTCTCTTCGTCCTTGACGAATAAACCCGCAAGAGCCACTATTTGCGTGGTAAACCCCTTTGTCGTTGCCACGGCTATTTCCGCGCCTGCCTTTGTGAAGCGGTTTTCATCCACCGCGCGAGCAAGCGAAGAAGTCTCTACGTTAGTTATGCCGACCGTCTTATACCCACGTTTTTTAGCCTCAGCGCAAGCGGAAAGGGTGTCTGCCGTTTCACCCGACTGCGAGAGCAGTATGGCGGTTTGCCCGTTTGCAGGCAGGGCGTGAGAGCAAATGAACTCGCTCGCGAGCAAGGCTTCTGCGTGCCTGCCCGTGCATTTCTCCACGAGCGGTATACACGCAAGCCCTGCGTGGTATGACGAACCGCAACCGAGCAATAACGCTTCGCCTTTTATCCGACCTTTCTTTGGAATGTCGGCTATCGTCCGAGCAATGGCTTGCGGTTGCTCATAAATCTCTTTAAGCATAAAGGTATCATACCCGTTTTTGTCAGGCGCGCTTAAACTTTGAATTGCGTTGGAGTGAAACCGCTTGCCCATAACGTCCACGCCCTCTGCCCACAGCCTTGCCACCCGACCTTCTTCAAGATAATATAGTTCAGCGTTTGGCAAAGCGGTCACGTCCGAAGCGAGCAGGCTTGCGTTATCCCGCCTGCCAATAACGAGTGGACTGCTCCGTCTTACTGCAAAAATTTCCCCTTTATGCAATGCCGAAAGCAGAGCGATAGCGTACGAGCCTTCGAGCGCATTTGCCACCCTGCCAAGCGTAGTGACGGGATCGCCGTCGCATAACAGTTCGTATAAATGCGCTATAATCTCGCTGTCGGTGTCGGTGGAGCAGGTCACACCTTTTTCCAGCAGATATTTTTTGAGTTCGGCATAGTTTTCAATAACGCCGTTATGAACGAGCATACACGCGCCTCCGAAAGAGACGTGCGGATGACAGTTCTTTTCGCAGACCTCACCGTGCGTAGCCCATCGGGTATGACTGATACCGCAAGTTGTTGTTTCTTCGCCGAGTTTTTCTTCAAGCGCAGACACGCGCCCCACCGCTTTGACAATCCTCAATCCGTTTTTGCCGAAAAAAGCAACGCCTGCCGAGTCATACCCTCTGTATTCAAGGGCTTTAAGTCCGCTTACGATAGCCGAAAGCGCATCCGTTTTTGCCGTAATACCGATAATACCGCACATACCATTATTTGTATGCCGTAACGAAAGGATAGGTGACGGTATTTTTTCTGCGCTCCGCGCATAGACTGTCGTATGAAATATTTCGGAACGGATGGAATAAGGGGAATATACGGCAAGGGCGTGACTGAAGACCTTGCGCATAGAGCAGGCAAAGCGCTTGGATTGCTTTTTGGCGGTAAGGGCGTTATTGGTCGTGATACGAGAACGAGTGGCCCAAGCCTTGAAGATGCGCTCGTCAGCGGTATTACGAGCGTGGGTGTAGACGTGGAACGGGTGGGCGTACTGACCACTCCGGGCGTTTCGTTTATGACTGAAGCTCTCGGTGGGAGTTTTGGCGTGGCGATAAGCGCGTCGCATAATCCACCCGAATATAACGGGCTGAAAGTGTTCAGCTCGGACGGCAGTAAAATTTCCGCGTCTATCGAAGAAGGGATAGAGTATTATATGGATAACGCTGACGGCAGTTCGCTCTGTCGCGGAAAGAGTATAAACTCGTCGGGCGAGCCTTACGTTACAGAACTGAAAAAGCGTTTTTTACAGTTTGCTGAAAAAGGCGGACTAACAGACCGTTTCACGGGAGGGAAAATCTTGCTCGATTCGGGAGCAGGAGCCGCGTCGGGTATAGCGGAAGAAGTTTTTTCTTCGCTCGGCGCAAGTGTGACTACGCTGTGCAAGGAGTGTCGCGGTGAGTGTATAAATCTCCGTTGCGGAGCGTTGCACCCCGAAAAAATGTGCGCAGTCGCAAAGGGTGGCTACGATATAGGGCTGTCCTTTGACGGCGATGCGGATAGAATGGTCGCGTGGCAGAACGGTCTGCTTGACGGTGACGAAGTTATGCTCAATCTTGCGCTTGCTATTCGTCCGAGCGTAGTAGTAGGCACGGTAATGACGAATAGCGCGCTTGGTAGGCAGTTGGAAAAAACGGGCGCGAGGTTTTTGCGAGCATCGGTAGGTGACCGTAGCGTATACGAAATAATGCGCGTAACGGGCGCAACTTTGGGCGGTGAGCCAAGCGGTCATTATATTCTCGGCTCTGCCCGAACGGGCGACGGTATTTTGTCGGGGCTCGTGCTGTGCGCTCTTCGCTTTACTAACGGCTTGCAAAGACTTGCGCTGGATGAAAAACTGCTCGTCAGCGTGAACGCTCCGCCCACCGTTTTGTCTGACGAAAGGGTGGCGCAAGCGATAGCGTACGCCAAACGCCTTTGCTCGCGAATAGTAGTCAGACCGAGTGGCACAGAACCCGTATTGCGCGTTATGGCGGAGGGTGGTGACGTTACGGGGAGCGTGGAAATAATCCGAAAAGCCATAATGAACGCGATATAATGGCGTACCGCTTGGCGTAAAAACCGTTATTTGGCTTAAAAATATTTTTCCATACTTGACAGACGTTTTCTTTTAATATATAATCGAAGTGTAAAAAAAGCAGAGCAGAAAGGAGATACAAATGACGATACTCATAACGGGAGGCGCAGGGTTTATCGGGATAAACTTCATTTATTATATGATGAAAAACCACCCCGATTACCGCATAATATGTCTTGATAAACTTACCTATGCGAGTAACCGTAACGCGCTTCCGTCAGACGATACTTCGTTTTTCCGTTTCGTCAAAGGAGATATATGCGACCGCGCGCTCGTGCAGACGGTTTTTGAGCAGGAAAAACCCTCCGTAATCGTCAATTTTGCAGGGGAAAGCCACGTTGACAGAAGTATATCCGAGCCGAGCGTGTTTTACCTGACCAACGTACTCGGTACGACCGTACTTCTTGACGCCTGCGTTAAGTACGGCGCGCATTTTCATCAGGTTTCGACTGACGAAGTGTACGGCGACCTGCCTCTTGATAAACCCGAACTGTTCTTTACCGAGAGTTCGCCCTTGCGCCCGTCCAGTCCGTACTCGGCAAGCAAAGCGAGCGCAGATTTAATCACGCTTGCTTATCACCGCACTTACGGACTGCCCGTCACGATAAGCCGAAGTTCGAACAACTATGGGTTTTATCAGCACGTAGAGAAATTGATTCCGAAAATTATATCGCTCGCGCTTGCGGACGAGCCTTTACCCGTGTATGGCAGGGGCGAAAACGTCCGCGATTGGCTGTTCGTAGACGACCATTGCACGGGTATTGACCTTATTTTGCATAAGGGCAGAGTGGGCGAGATTTATAATATATGCGGTGGCTTTGAAAGAAGCAATACGGACGTTGTTGCGACTATATGCCGATTGCTTGGAAAATCTACCGACCTCATAACTTTCGCGCCTGACCGCAAAGGTCACGACTTGCGCTATACTATGGATATGTCGAAGATAAACGAACTCGGCTTCACGCCCAAAACGAAGTTTGACGACGGTATAAAAAAGACGATTGAGTGGTATACGAAAAGGACGTTATAAGACGATAAAAATATGGAACAACAGGAAAAAGAAATGATAATAACCACGCTCGTTGAAGACGGGCAGGCGCAAGGCTTTGAGAGTGAGCACGGGCTTAGCCTATATCTGCAAACGCCTAAGCATAAAATACTCTTTGATGCTGGACAGTCAGATCTGTTTTTGACGAACGCCGAAAAACTGGGCGTAAATATAGCAGAAGTGGACGTAGCCGTGCTCTCTCACGGACATTACGACCACGGCGGTGGACTGAAAACCTTTTTGCAAAAGAACGCGCGCGCCACCGTTTATATAAACGCCTCCGCCTTTGGCGAGTATTATAACGGCGATAAATATATCGGGCTTGATAACGATTTATTAAAGAGCCCACGCGTGCGACTGACGGACGGCGAGTTCGTTATTGACGAAGAACTTGCGCTTTTAACTATGCCCGAAACGGTATATCCCGTTTTGAGCCACGGACTGACTAAACGCCAAGGCAGGGACGTCTTGCCCGACGACTTCGCGCACGAGCATTATCTGAGCGTAAGAGTGGGCGAAAAACGAGTACTTTTCAGCGGTTGTTCGCATAGAGGCGCGCTGAATATTATGGCGAAGTTTGCGCCCGACGTTTTCGTGGGCGGTTTTCACTTCATAAAATACGCCACCGACGGCGAAGATAAGACCACGCTTGAAGACACGGCAAAACGGTTGCTTTCCTATCCTACCGAGTATTATACGGGGCATTGCACGGGAAATGAGCAGTACGCCCTTCTCAAAAGTACGATGGGGAACAGACTCCACCGCCTGACCATAGGCAAAACCTTCACGATAAACAACAAAAAACCGATGCAGAAACGTAATTAGGCATAGGAATTTTTACGGTAAACCGCATCTTTTTGAAAAAGTCAACGCCGACCTGTCCAAATATTGGGACATGTCGGCGTTTTTTACAAAGTTTTTTAATTAATTTTACAACCCAATACTTTTGAAAGGGTTAATTGTGGATTATTTTTCTTTACGATAGAATTAAGACTTTGTAAAATTTCAACGCAGTCACTATCAGTAAGATTCGCTAAAATACAATACCTCGTTAGTATAATTCAAGCAATTATAGCACACTAAATATGACAACCTTGGTCATATT
>JAFXKH010000034.1 GCA_017531795.1 Clostridia bacterium | reverse complement strand
TGGCGCATATTGGAGGTGTATAATGAAGGTTATTACTTTTGGCGAACTTATGCTTCGCCTTGCTCCCGAAGGATATTATAGATTCGTGCAGGCGGACAAGTTCGGCGCAACGTACGGCGGTGGAGAGGCTAACGTAGCCGTTTCGCTCGCTAATTACGGCGTTGACGCAGGATTCGTGTCCAAACTCCCTGCGCACGAAATAGGACAGGCTGCGGTTAATTCGCTCCGCAGATACGGTGTAGACGTTTCGGGCATTACCCGTGGCGGTGATCGTATCGGTATTTATTTTCTCGAAAAGGGCGCAAGCCAAAGACCGAGTAAGGTCGTTTATGACAGAGCAGGCGCTGCTTTCGCTCTTTCTACAAAAGCCGATTACGATTGGGATAAAATTCTTGACGGCGTTAATTGGTTCCACTTTACGGGAATTACTCCCGCGCTCGGCGATAACCTCGCAGAAGTTCTTCTGGACGTTTTGCCTACTATGAAAAAGCGTGGAATTACCGTATCTTGCGACCTTAACTATCGCAAAAAACTCTGGACGAGAGAAAAAGCGTGCGAAGTTATGACCAAGCTCATGCCTTACGTTGACGTATGTATCAGCAACGAAGAGGACGCTTACGACGTGTTCGGCATCAAGGCAGGCGGAACGGACGTTACTAAGGGCTCGCTTGACAAAGAGAGTTATAAGTCCGTGGCTTCTCAGCTCAAAGAAAAGTTTGGATTCAGTCACGTTGCGATTACTCTCCGTTCTTCCATTTCCGCAAACGACAACAAGTGGGCAGGTATGCTTTACGACGGCAAGGAATTCTGCCTTTCCAAAGAATACAATATGCACATTGTAGACAGAGTAGGCGGTGGCGACTCGTTCGGCGGTGGTCTTATCTATGCGCTTATAAGCGGATACGACACTCGCTCAGCGATTGAATTCGCTGTTGCTGCAAGTTGCTTGAAGCACTCCGTAGAAGGCGACTATAATATGGTTAGCGTAGCGGAAGTTAAAGCCCTTGCAGGCGGTGACGGTAGCGGTCGCGTTCAGAGATAATTCAGTCTTCATCATTTCCAGACCGGTGGCAATGATTTGCGTAATCCCGGTTTCCTTTTTTTGCACTGACAATCCGTGACTTTTTAGTCACGGATTGTCTATTTACTTGCAAAAGTAGGGCGGTGTTGTTATAATAAAACAAAGGAGTTTTGTATGCTGTATATCGTTGTTACGCCTATCGGCAATCTTTCGGATATGACCTATCGCGCGGTGGAAACGCTGAAAAGTGTGGACGTCGTTTTTTGTGAAGACACACGTCACTCTGCGCCCTTGCTTGCGCGTTATGGCGTAACGACTCCGACCAGAGCGTACGAGAAGTTCAGCGAGAGTAGGCTCGCCGATAAGATTGCGGATATGATAGAAGAAGGCAAAAGCGTTGCGCTCATATCTGATGCAGGCACGCCCGTCGTGTCAGATCCGGGAAATATTCTCGTTCGTAAATTGAAAGAACGTGGTCTGCCCTATACCGTTGTGGGTAGCGGTTGCGCGGCGGTCAGCGCGCTCGTTCTGAGCGGTTTCGATCCGTCCTCTTTCTGTTTCGTTGGCTTTCTGCCCGAAAAAAAGGTGGATAAAAACAAACTGCTCGATAAGTTCATAGGTCTGCAATCGACCTTAATCTTTTACGTACCCCCTCACGACGTAACCGACTACGTTGCTTTTCTTGGTGAAAAACTCGGCAATCGCAACGCTTGTCTTGTTCGTGAAATATCCAAACTCCACGAAGACGTAATAACTTTCCGCCTGCCCGATATTCCGCCCTCCGCCACGTTAAAAGGCGAAATGGTGCTCGTCGTTGAAGGCGCGCCCGCGCCCGCTCTCGCTCTCAACAGCCTTTCCCTGAAAGAGCATTACGAAAAATATCTCGCCGACGGTCTGTCCGAAAAAGAAGCGATGAAGGCCGTTGCGAAAGACAGGGGAGTTAGTAAGAGTGTGGTGTATAGTGGATTACTCTCCGACGTTTCCGACGTCGGATAGCAACGCTGATACGGGCTACGTGTGCCAAATTTCCTTGGTCACGTACGATTATGTACGCTCCCTTCGGTAAATTTGTCACCTGTTGCCCGTCTGAGCGTCACTCTCCGCCGTCTTACCGACGTTAGATAGTACGCCTCTGACGAACTGCGTGTTCGCTCGTGTACTATTTATTCTTGCGCACCGCTAACGCTCGCTTTGCGTGCGCCAGAATTACCCGCGCTTGCGGAATCTTTTTTGTTCTTTCTTCCAAAAAGCCCCTCGATGCCGTAAGGCAATCTTCGGGGACGTTTGCTATCGCAATACGCTTTTTGTAAGAAATCTCCGAAAAATCTTTCCGCAATCGCTACTTATTGTGGGTGACAGTATATTTGTAGTTTGATAATTTTATTTACTCTCATTACCGTCATCCTGAGCGAAGTCGAAGGATCT
>JAFXKH010000033.1 GCA_017531795.1 Clostridia bacterium | reverse complement strand
TAAAACTCATACAAAAGGAGCAAGCAAAATACTTGCTCCTTTTGTGTTTTTGGCTCACGATAAACCTACCCAATAGAAGAACTTTTACTTGATGAAAGTTCTGACTGAAAAGACTGATTGCAATATATATTTCTTATTCTTGCAAATAGGCTTGACAAAAGGGCGGTGGAGTGGTATTATATGGAAAAGAATAGTTTTGCGAGGGCATTGGATTATTGCCTTCGCTAATAATATGGCAACCGCCTGCGTTCAAGAAAGGATGCATTTGGGCGGTGGTTTTTTGTACTATTTTTGCAGAAAAGGCAAGCAAAATTGCGGAAATAACTCGCTTTTTTTGACGTTTTGACTATTAATCGTACTTTCTGTCTTCGTCTTCCTCACCGACGAAGTTGACCGCTTCGGTAGGATCTTCGGGCAGGACGGCAACGCGCCCGTACGGAAGGGTGTGGAAAGTGGATTTTTTGTAACGTTTGAGTTTCTTCATAAGTATATTATGTAAAGAAAAGTCGCGCGTAAATCACGTTATGGTCAGGAAAATTTTTACACTGTGGAGCGTGTCGGCTTTAATAATCTTTGCCTGCATTGAGGCGCGCCCATAAATGAACTACGCATACAAAACACAAAATAGAAATATAACAAAAAGGAAAATACAAAATGGACATTTACACCGGTATTGACGAATTTATCGTCTACGCAAGAAACAACCTGCTCCTTGACGAGCTGGACGAGAACTACGTTCGCAACGGTCTTATAAATCTTCTCGGTATCGAATCGTACAAAAGCGGTAATCCCGATGAGGATAAGATTGACGCGCTTACTTCGCCCAAGACACTTCTGGACGATTTTATCGAAGTTTGCCTTTTTGCGAAACTTACGGATAAGGCGAGCGCGGACGTACTTGCCAAGCGCATTATGGAAACGCTGTCGCTCAAGCCCTCACGCGTGAACGACATATACGCCGATTTGGGCGGAAAGGGAAGCGCGAAGGCGGATAAGTTCTTGTCCGAGTACGTTACGGCATCCCTTTTCGGTCAATCCTCCAACCCTGCATTTGTAGAAGAAGTGACTGACGAAGGCTTGATCGTGCGCGCCAAGGGTGAGGGCAAGCCTGAACTTGCGCCCGTATATCTCGCTATTGACGAACTCATATATTACGCGGAGAATTATCTTCTTCTCGACTCCTACGACGTGGATTATACCAAGCGCGCCGTATGCAACCTTCTCGGTCTTGACTCGTACGCGCCCCAGGAGCCCGACTACGACAAGGTGGACGGACTTGACCGCCCTGATCTGCTCGTAATTGCGCTTAAAGACGCTATCGTGAGCGCAGGGCTCGTCAAGGAAGAAAACGCCGAAAGCGTAGCCAACGAAGTTATGGGCTTGCTCTCGGTATATCCTTCCGAGATTAACGACCTTTTCAACGCGCTTCCTGCGAAAAAGGCAACGGACTTCCTTTACGATTATTCGGTCAAGAATTATTACGTGAAGAAGTCCGCGCTTGAAAGAAATATCCGTTTCAAGTCCGATTATACGAGAGGTGGTCTGGAAATCACTATCAACAAATCCCGTCCCGAATACGCTACGGCAGGCGACGCAGTAAAGGGCAATACCCCCGGCGGTGGTTATCCTAAATGCACTATCTGCGCTGAAAACGAGGGCTTCGAAGGTACGGGCAAGACGGCTCTTCGTACCGTGAGCATAGAGCTTGGCGGTGAAGAGTGGTTCTGGCAGTACTCACCGTACGGCTATCTTAGCAGACACGGTATAGCGGTCAGCAAAACGCACGCGCCTATGAAAGTGACGGACAAGACACTCGTTCAGCTTATGGACTTCGTGGACCGTTTCCCGCACTTCTTTATCGGTTGCAACGCTTCGCTTGCAGGCGTAGGCGGTAGCGTGCTGTCGCATAACCATTTCCAGGGCGGTGAAGAGACTCTGCCTATACACAGAGCGAAGGGCGCAATCAAGCTCGTTTATCCCAAGTACCCCCTTGCGGACGTGGAAGTTCTCGACTGGTATGACTCGGTTATCCGCGTTACCTCGCAGTCACGCCAAGTCCTTGCCGAAATCGAAAAGGATATTCGCGAAGGCTGGGAGAACTATACTTCGCTTGATTAGGGTATCGTAGCGAAAGACGAAGACGGACAGCACAACGCAGTCAGCCTTACCGTTCGCAAGATAAGCAACGGCAGATACGCTCTCGACATTATTCTCCGTTCGAACGTTACGAGCGCAGAGTACCCCGACGGTGTATTCCATACCCACCCTGAATTCAGCGTGCTTAAAAAAGAGCCGAACGGACTTCTCGAAGCGCAGGGACTTTTCATACTCCCCGGCAGACTTGAATACCAGATCGCCGAACTTAACGACTGTCTAGTAAATAAAACCGCGCTTCCTGCTGACCTTGCGGACTTCAAACTTCTTCACAAAGAGATTATTAAGCATAACGGCAAGGAAATGAGCAAAGTAGAAGCAAGCATTTATATCAAAGCAGAAATCGGCTCGGTATGCGAGCGTATCCTTGATAATATCGCAGTATTCAAAACGGCGGACGAAACCGCAGACTTCCTCGTTGGTCTTGGCTCTTTCAAGCGCAAGTAAGCAATTGAATAGCGCGGGGAATTGACTTTTTGCCAAAACGCCCATTGTCTTTTGCGAAAAAGTACGTAAATAATAAAAAAATCGGGAAGAAAATAAAAGTTCTTTCCGATTTTTGAAAATTCTACTTATATTCGACAAAAATCTATTGTAAAATTGCGGAGATTATCTATAATGAGAGTATATCAAAAAAAGGAGATAAACGAAATGAACGCGTTTTCGGAATTTCTTTTTAATCTCAGAAAGGAAAAAGGCTTGACGCAAGCCAACCTTGCCGATATGCTCGGCGTAACGAACAAGGCGGTCAGCAAGTGGGAAAGGGGCGAGGCTATGCCCGAAACCGCGCAACTGCTTCCGCTGTCGAGAATACTCGGAGTGACCGTGGACGAACTCCTTAACGGCTCGTATGCGAAAAAGCCTCCATCGGAAGAGGTTGCAACAACGCAAAACACCGTTTTTGACAAAAAGACAAAAAACGTAAAGTGGAAAAAACTCAGCGCATTGACTTGCGCCGTGGTCGTTGCGCTCGGCGTATTGGCATATCTAATCCTTGGTTTTGTATGGGAACTCTGGTATCCGTATTGGGTGCTTACCGTGCTCGCCGGAACGTCTTGCGTAGTTATTGAAATTGTTTTCGAGTTCTTCGATAAAGAGCGGTGCAAATGGGAAATGTCGCACGGTAAAAACGTCTATACCGAGGGCGCAGGCAAGATTCTTATGATGGTGTGCGTCAACGTCTATCTTTTCTGTGGAGTATTCGCAAACCTTTGGCATCCTCTTTGGGTAGTTTTCCCCATTGGCGGAGTGGTCGCAGGCGTTGTCAGCGCGATAGGGCATTTCTTTGCGAAAGGAGAACGCGAAGACGAAGAATAATAGGCGATTATAGGGAATAAAAAAGGCTTGGTTGCAGTTATATGCGACCAAGCCTTTTCGTCATTAAGTATTATGATTGATTATTCTGCGAGAATCTTTTTGAGTTCGGCAAAACGGGGAATACCGTTCACGAATTCGGGAGAATGCTCGCCCTCGATAAGCGGGGTTACGTAGTCAAGGAAGGCCTTGGTAATCATATTGCCTTCTTCGTTGATATACTCAGCAGGGAGCATTTTTTCGGTATTAGCGCAAGCGGAAAGGGGGAATTCCTCAATCGTCGTTTCGTATTTTGCGCCCGGCTTTCTTACAACGCCGACCATAATGTTGGACTTGCCTTCCACGGCAGCCTTAACCGCAGCGCAACCTTCTGCGTACGCTTCTTCAACGTCCACCTTGGAAGCGATATGCGAAGCGCATCTCTGCATAAGGCTGAACTCGATGAATCTGTACTTGGTGTCGATTATATTTCTAAGATGAGATACGAGATAAGAAGCCACGCCACCGAGTTGAACGTGACCGAAGGCGTCTTTCTTTGCGTTTGCTACCGCGTACTCTGCGATAAACTTGCCTTCCGCGTCGTGAATACCTTCGCTGACAGCGACTATACATTTGCCGTTCTTTTTATAAATTTCCTCCACGTCCTTGGTGAACTTGTCAAGGTCGAAGTTGACTTCGGGAACGTAGATAAGGTCGGGGCCGTGACCTGCGTAAGTAGCGACAGCCGAAGCGGCGGTGAGCCAGCCTGCGTGACGTCCCATAATTTCAATAACGGTAATCATCCCCTTGTCGAACACACGCGCGTCAAGGTCAATTTCCATACAAGTCGTTGCGATATACTTTGCCGCCGAAGCGTAGCCGGGGCAGTGGTCGATACCGTAAAGGTCGTTGTCAATGGTTTTAGGCACGCCTATAACGTTGCACTCATAACCGTGAGCGTTTACGAACTCGCCGATCTTGTTGCAAGTATCCATAGAGTCGTTACCGCCGTTATAGAAGAAGTATCTGACGTTGTGCTTCTTGAAGGTTTCGAGAATTTTGAGATAGTCCGTTTCGTCTACCTTATAGTCCTTGAGCTTATAACGGCAAGAACCGAGAGCAGAGGAGGGAGTACCGAGCAATCGGCGAATTTCCGCAGGATCTTCCTTGCCAATATCGTAAAGTTCGTCGTTAAGGATACCAACGACACCGTGAGCCGCGCCGAGTACTTGAGTAATTTCGCTGTGCTTGAACGCTTCTTCGAAAACTCCGCACGCGCTGGCGTTAATAACCGAAGTCGGTCCGCCTGACTGAGCAAAAAGCAATGAGCCTTTCAATTTTTTCATATTCCAGCCTCCTATGCAAAAAAAGATTTTTATCAATAAATATTTTATCATTTTCACGCTATTAAAGCAAGTAATTACGCGCGAAAAATGACCGTTACGCAAGAAAATTAACGGCTGTTTATATAATGTATTGACTTTTTTCTCGCCGTATGTTATCATACACCCATAAAGGAGTGACTTATGCCCGTAATTATACCGTCCACGCTTCCCGCAAGGAAGACGCTGGAAAAAGAGAATATTTTCGTTATGACGGATACGCGCGCGAGAGCGCAGGAAATTCGTCCGCTTTCTATTGGACTGTTGAATCTTATGCCCAACAAGGAAGAAACCGAACTCCAACTCCTTCGCCTTATTGGTAATACGCCTTTGCAAGTGGAAGTTACGTTGCTTCAAACCGAAACGTACAAAGGCACGCATACCGACGAAGCGCACCTGAAATCCTTTTATCTCACGCTCAGCGAAGCAATCGCAAGCGGAAAGAAGTTTGACGGTCTTATCGTCACAGGCGCGCCCGTTGAACAAATGGACTTCAAGGACGTAAAGTATTGGGACGAGTTCGTCCGCATAATGGAGTGGGCGGAACATAACGTATATTCCACGATGTATATCTGCTGGGGCGCAATCGCCGCAATGCACTATTTTTACGGCGTTGATAAGGTCGCTCTGCCCAAAAAACTTTCGGGCGTGTATACCCACCGTAGCTTAAAGCGTAGCAACCCTTTAATCCGCAACTTTGACGAGTTATTCGGCGCGCCTCACTCCCGTCACAGCGGAGTAGACGAAAAATCGCTCAAAACCATCAAGGGCTTGGATATTCTCGCAGTAAGCGACGAAGCAGGCGTATATCTCTGCGCAAGCAAGGACCAACGCCGTGTGTTCGTGCTCGGTCACGGCGAGTACGATAAGTTTACTCTCGACAACGAGTACAAACGCGACGTAGCCCTCGGTCGCACCGACGTAGACATCCCCGTCAATTATTATGGCAAACACGGTCAGCCCGTGCTCTCCTGGCGCGCGCACTCCTCTCTCTTAATGAGCAACTGGCTGAATTATTTTGTGTATCAGGGGACGCCCTACGATATTACCACCATCAATTAGCGACGGCGTGTGGCGACGTCGGATAGCAACGCTGATACGGGCTACGTGCGCCAAATTTCCTCGGTCACGTACGGAATATGTACGCTCCCTTCGGTAAATTTGTCACCTGTTGCCCGTCTGAGCGTCACTCTCCGCCGTCTTATCGACGGCGCAATAGCACGCCTCTGACGAACTACGTGTTTTAGGTACAGGCGCGTAAGAAAAAAAGCCTCCCTTGTGCAAAGGGAGGTGGCTCGGCGTAAGCCGAGACGGAGGGATTGTTGCTTCCCTTGTGCAAAAAGTAACTTTCATTGTTGCGAGAATAAGGCAATCCCTCAGTCAGCTTCGCTGACAGCTCCCTTTGCACAAGGGAGCCTTTCCAGTTAGCATAATACACAACTTCAATCAAGACAGGTTACAGCGATAAACCCCAACCCCGTCATCCTGAGCGATAACGCAAGGATCTCATACGTACACTAAGGAAGAAACATATAACACACATACATACAAGAGCTTCCACATACTATCCCTAAAAAACAAAAAATATTGTCAAAAATTGATTTTTTTAATATACGTTTAATATATGAGGTATAAAATAACATTACAATATGACGGTGGTAATTATCACGGTTGGCAGGCGCAACCGCACGAACCCATGACGTTGCAACGCGTGGTGGAGGATAGTGTGGAAAAAGTGTTGGGCGAGCGAGTGGTCGTTACTGCAAGCGGACGAACGGACGAAGGCGTACATGCGTTAGGGCAGGTGGCGCATTTTGACGGCGACAAGGAACTCGCTTCCGAACGTATGCTGTGCGCGCTTAATCATTGGCTACCTGACGACGTGCGAGTGACGGCGTGCGAAGTGGTCGGAGAAGATTTCAACGCGCGCAAATCGGCAAAACGCAAGACTTACGCTTACCGTATGTACGAGGGCGAATTGCCCAATCCCTTACGCCGGACGAGAGAAACCTTCGTGGGCAGGGTAGACGTAGGCTTAATGAACGAGATCGCAAAGGAATTCGTCGGCGTGCGTGACCTTTCCGCTTTTCGCTCATCGGGCTCATCTGCAAAGACCACGGTGCGTGAAATTTATTCCGCAACCGTATTGCGCGAGGGGGATTCGATAGTATTTCGGGTATGCGGTAACGGATTTTTGTATAACACCGTGCGCATAATGGCAGGCGCGCTCATCCGTATCGGACAGGGACGTTCGTCGCCCGAAGTGGTGAGAAAGGCTCTCTCTACGGGAAACCGCGCGCTCGTACCGGATATCGCTCCGTCAAACGGTTTATATCTTGTCAGCGTAGAATATGATGTCTGAATAAATAAATAAAAATCGTTCTATATTATTGATATATAGCAAAAACGCATTAAAAATACTTGTAATTTTTTCAAGGCTTGTGCTATAATATTATGGCATAGTCAAAATTGGAGAACTATATTGAAATCAAAAACAAAGGGATTAATAATATTACTCGGATTCGTTGTGGCGATAGCCGTCACGGCGATTATTATAACGAGCGTTAACCGTACCACGGAAATAACGAGTCAAGAGTTCTATAACGACTATCTTTATAAACACGACGTAAAAGCAGACTCGTTGCAAATCAGCAACGATACTTGGACTTTTGAGGGAAGTTCTACGCAAAAGAAGTACGTAGTATATCTCTACAACGTTAGCAACAGCGATCAGGAAAAACTTGACAACTATAATTTCGGTGTCAATCTTGCCATTGCGCTTGATAGCGAGGCTAAGGCGATCAATGCCGATACGACCATTACTGCGTCTGAAAAAGCGGATGCGTTGTCTGCGCTTGACGCTCGTTGGGAAGATTACGTCACGAAGACTCACGCGCTCAATATTTATATTGGCGGAGAGACTTATTCCGAGTGGAAGGATAAGGGCGTAGAAATTAAGTCGTTAGAATCCAACCGTTATACCGTTTCCATATTGGATTACGCGTACCCTATCTTTATGGTAGTCGTGCTCGTTGTCTTTATGATAATGATATTCCGTTCAATGCGCGGTGGCGGTAACGTTGCCAATGACTTTGGCAAGTCCAAAGCCACAGTTCAGTCTGCGCATAAAGTGCGCTTTACCGACGTTGCAGGCGCGGAAGAAGAAAAAGAAGAACTTGCGGAAATCGTAGACTTCTTGAAAACTCCGGGCAAGTTTGCAGGCGTAGGCGCAAGAGTGCCTAAGGGCGTACTTCTTGTTGGCCCTCCCGGTACGGGTAAAACGCTGTTTGCCAAAGCCGTAGCAGGCGAGGCGAACGTTCCGTTCTTCTCCATCTCGGGTTCGGACTTCGTGGAAATGTACGTCGGCGTGGGCGCGAGCCGTGTGCGCGACCTTTTCGCTCAGGCGAAGAAGAATCAGCCGTGCATTATTTTCATTGACGAAATAGATGCGGTAGGCCGTCAGCGTGGCGCAGGTCTGGGCGGTGGCCACGACGAAAGAGAGCAAACGCTGAACCAACTTCTCGTGCAAATGGACGGTTTCGATTCCAACGAAACGGTTATCGTAATGGCGGCAACCAACCGTTCTGATATACTCGATCCCGCGCTTATGCGTCCCGGCCGTTTCGACAGACAGATCTACGTAGACGTTCCCGACGTGCGTGGCAGAGAGGCAATCTTCAAGGTTCACGCTCGCAATAAGCCCATAAGTCCGGATATTGACTTCCGTGTGCTTGCGAGAATGACTTCGGGCTTCACGGGCGCGGAAATAGCCAACCTTCTCAACGAAGCGGCAATTCTCTGCGCGAGAAACAGCCGTACGCAGATTATTATGGAAGATCTTTACGAGGCTATCGACAAAGTTCTTATCGGACCGCAGAAGAAGTCCCGCTTAGTTACCGAAGTGGATAAGCGCATAACCGCATACCACGAAGGCGGTCACGCAATAGTGGGTTATAAACTTGCGCCTCATTGCGATCCCGTACAAGAAGTTTCCATTATTCCCAGAGGTATGGCGGCAGGCTATACGCTTTCCCGTCCGGATAACGACGACGACCATATCACTTATAAGAAACTCACCGCAGATATTGCTATGACTATGGGCGGTAGAGCAGCAGAAGAAGTGGTAATTCAGGATATTTCGGCAGGAGCATCGGGAGATATTCGACAGGCAACCTCGATGGCGAAACGTATGGTAACCGAGTGGGGTATGTCCGAAGTCGGACCTATCTATCTCGGCGGTGATAAGGAAGTGTTCCTTGGCAGAGATTACGGTTCCAGCCACAGTTACAGCGATTCAACCGCCGCTAAGATAGACGAGCAAGTGCATAAGATCGTTGAGGACGGTCATCAGCTTGCAGTCAAAATCGTGCGTGAAAACAGAGCGCTTCTCGATACGCTCGTTCGCGTGCTTATAGAAAGAGAAACGATATACGCCGAAGAGTTCGACCTTATTATGAAAGGAACGAGCGCGGAAGAAGTCATAAAACTTATTGACGAAAGAACTTACCGCAATTTTGGCGCAAAACACAAGAAAGAAAGCGAAAAGCTCGGCTTGGGTGATGATAGTCAGCCTTTCGCATAATAATAAACAGGACAAAGGATAGTAACCATGTCAAAAATAAGAAAACTTATAGCAATAACAGTAGGCGCGATTGCCGTTCTCGCAGTCGCAACGATCATTGCGCTTTCGTGTATTACCGTAAGCCCCGTCGCTCACGCAGACGGCTGGATGAAAGAACCTGCAACGGTAAGTATTTACCGTGCGGGTGAAAGACTTTCCGTGTCGTCGGACGGCAAACTCGTCGGCAAAGGCGAACTTAGCGAACAGTATACGTATGACGACGTTATTGATTCGATGAACTTCTCGCTTTTCTCAGCGTTACTTCAATTCAATTACGATTACGGCCTTAAACTTTACGACAATAAGGTTGCAAGCGCAGAAATATCCGAAAAAGAAGTAAAGACCGAAACGGAAAAAGTCAAGAACGGCGAAGTAGAAGGCTTTTCGTTCATTATCTCGTTTGCCGATGAGCGTACGCTTTCCCTTACCGACGGATCGGGAAAAACGGTAGAGCAGACTTACGACACCGTTGTATTTACCATAACCGAAGACAGCGAGTGGGCGAAAAATCTTACCGCATACGTTTACGATTACTCCGACGTTTACGGTTCTAGCGACGATTACGAACAGACTACTTATTATAAACTGTCCTTTGGCGCAAAGACTTCGACCGCAGTAGATATTCTTACCGCTTGCTACGGTGAGGAGATCGAAGAGCCCGAAACCGAAGAGGGCGAGGGTGAAGGCGAAGAAAATTAAAGCCCCGAAGCCGAATAACAACCAATCAAACATAACCAAAAAGTGGCGCAAAAGGACGCGCCACTTTTTTCATGCCCAAATGGATATTACGTTTTCGGCGTGGGGATTTTCATCCTTAGCGGTGGAATTCTTGCGTTTTGGCGCGAGGTGTGATATACTGTGATTATGAACGAAAATAGGACGATAGTAGCGTTATCCACGCCCGTTGGGGTGGGCGCAATTTCCATAGTCAGGCTGTCGGGGTATAGGTCGATTGAGTACCTTGGCAGACTGTTCAAGCCGTACGGCGAGCAAATCCCGAATATGCTCACTCTCGGCGTAATTACCGCAGACGGCGTACGCGATAAGGTAATGGCTGTGGTTTTCCGCGCGCCCAAGAGTTATACGGGCGAAGACATGGCGGAAGTGCATTGTCACGGCTCGCCCGAAATCGTACGTCGAATTATCCGCGCGTTCATTTCCCTTGGCGCAGAACCTGCCGAACCGGGTGAGTTCACTCGTCGCGCGTTTTTGTCTGGTAAACTCTCTCTTGACGAAGCGGAGGCGGTCAGCGACCTTATATCCGCGCGTTCTGCCGGTCAGATTAACTCTGCTTTCGAGGCGATGCAGGGCAGTCTTTACGGCGAATTAAGCGGAGTTTACGAAGAAATACTCTCCGTTGTGGGCGGTCTTGAAGCGGCAATAGATTATCCCGAAGAGGACGTGGAAGAAATGGCGAGCGAAGAAGCGAGAGCCGTTCTGACGCGTTCGCTCGATAGATTAAAACGGTTGGCGAGTACCTTTGACGAGGGCGAAAGAGTTCGTAACGGCGTGAAGGTTGCGCTCGTGGGCGCGCCCAATGCAGGCAAGTCCAGTCTGCTTAACCGCTTGCTTGGCAGGGATCGCGCGATAGTAACCGCAAACGCAGGTACTACCCGTGATACGATTGAGGAATCGTACGAGTACGGTGGCGCGCTTTTCAACCTCGTTGACACGGCAGGCGTGCGTGAAACGGATGACGAGGTGGAAAAGGAAGGCGTGGCGAGAAGCGAAAGGGCGGCGAAATCGGCGCATATCGTTCTGCGAATAACTGACCTTACCAACCCCGTTCACGTGGACGTTAAGACGGACGGAAAAATTATCGAAGTGTATAATAAAGTGGACGTTTGCGCTCCCGTTAGCGGTGGCGTGAATATTTCCGCTCAAAGTGGGGAAGGCGTTGACGAACTTAAAAAAATTATTCTTGAAACAGCATCCGTATCCCCCGTGGACGGCGCGGTTATTACGAACGCGCGACACTATTCGCTCGTGCTCAGCGCGGTAGACGAACTTTCGCTCGCGCTGGCAGATATAGGAGTCACGAGCGTGGACTGTCTGCTCGTCGGCCTCCGTAATGCGCTTGCCTTTTTGGGCGGTGTAACGGGCGTTTCAGCGACTGACGACGTTATAAACGAGATTTTCTCCAAATTCTGCGTAGGAAAATAATATTCTTGCGCACCGCTAACGCTACCTTCGGTTGCGCCAGAATTACCCGCGCTTGCGGTATCTTTTTTGTTCTTTCTTCCAAAAACCCCCTTGTCGCCGTAAGGCAGACTGCGGGGACGTTTGCTTACGCAATACGCTTTTTGGAAGAAATCTCCAAAAAATCTTTCCGCAATCGCTACTTGCCGTAGGTGATAGTATGTCGCGAGAAGAAAGATCTCATAGTGGGGAACTGTCCAAACAACTTATAGTCCTCACAGCTCCTATGCCGTCATCCTGAGCGCAGTCGAAGGATCCCTTTGCCATACATCTCTCAACATACTATCTTGAGTAATAAGTAGCAGATGTGGATATATTTTCGAGGAAAAAGGCGGGAAAATCGTACGCCGTCAGGCGCACGTCCTCGAAGATAGCCTTATGGCATCGAGAGGATTTTTCTGACTTTTAACCGAAAAGATGCCACAGATGCGTGCATTTCTGGCGCACGCAAAGCGAGCGTTAGCGGTGCGCAAGAAAAAAGTGCGCAAAAAAAAGAGAGCGAAGTTTCTTTATATAAAAAATCCCCTAAAAGCGAAGAAAATGTTCTTCGCTTATTTTTATTATTTTGACTAAATTCGGCTTTAAGGGGCATTTAACGCCCTTAAAACGCAAACGTCAGTTTGCAAAAAAATAAAAAATTGAGAAAATGCTTAAAAACGCTTTATTTTTTTATAAAAAAATGTTATAATAAATTCAACTATAAAAGGAGTCTATTATGGAAGAAAAGGTTCAAGGCAGTTATACCGCCGATAACATACAAGTCCTCGAAGGTCTTGATCCGGTCAGAAAGCGTCCGGGTATGTATATCGGCTCAACCGACGAAAGAGGTTTGCATCATCTTATCGTCGAAGTCGTTGACAACGCCGTAGACGAGGCTCTTGCTGGTTATTGCGATACCTGCACGGTGGAGATTGCCCGTGACGGTAGTGTTTCCATTACGGATAACGGCAGAGGAATTCCCGTTGACAAAAAGAAAATCGTCAAGAACGGCAAGGCGGTCGAAGTTTCGGCAGTCGAGGTCGTTATGACGCATCTTCACGCAGGCGGAAAGTTCGGCGGTGGAGGATATAACGTATCGGGCGGATTGCACGGCGTAGGCGTAACCGTCGTAAACGCGCTTTCCGAGTGGTTGGAAGTAGAAGTTTCTCGTGGGGGTAAGATTCACCGTCAGCGTTTTAACCGTGGCGTACCGATGAAAGACCTTGCTGTAATCGGTAAAACGAATATAACGGGTACGAAAGTTTCCTTTATGCCCGACTCAGACATTTTCGAAACGGTAGACTTTAATTTTGACACGATTCGCACTCGTCTGCGCGAAGTAGCATATCTGAACAAGGGCTTTAACGTCAATCTCATTGACAACCGCGAGGGCAGAGAGAAGAACGAGAGTTTCCGTTTCGATAACGGTATTCTCGATTTCGTTGAATACTTAAACCGCAACAAAGAAGCGCTCTTTCCGCAGGCGTTGTATATAGAAAAGAAAACTTCGGACAACGAAGTGGAAATAGCCATGCAGTACAACGACGGCTATAATGAAAATATATACGCGTACGCCAACAATATCAATACCGAAGAGGGCGGAACGCACCTTGAAGGCTTCCGCAACACTCTCACCAAAATAATAAACGATTACGCGCACAAGAACGGGCTTATGAAAGACAGCGAAAGACTGTCGGGCGAGGACGTGCGCGAAGGACTGACCGCAATTATTTCAGTTAAGCTCAAAAATCCGCAGTTCGAAGGTCAGACGAAAACCAAGCTCGGCAACAGCGAAATGCGCGGTATCGTGGGCAAGGCGCTCTCGGACGGACTCGGAACGTATCTGGAAGAAAATCCGCAGATAGCCAAAGAACTCGTAATGAAAACCATTACGGCGGCAAACGCGCGTGAAGCGGCTCGTAGCGCGCGTGAAAACACGAGAAGAAAGGGCGTGCTTGAAGGCTCTACGCTCCCCGGCAAACTTGCCGACTGTTCGGACAGAGATCCCTCCAATACCGAGATTTATATCGTCGAGGGTGACTCCGCAGGTGGTACGGCAAAGCAGGGCAGAGACCGTCGTTTCCAGGCGATATTGCCCCTTCGCGGAAAAATACTCAACGTACAGAAGGCGCGCCTTAACCGTATTCTTGAAAACGCCGAAATACGCGCGATGATAACTGCGTTCGGTTGCGGTATAGGCGAGGATTTTGACGAAAGTAAACTCCGTTACGACAAGATTATTTGTATGACCGACGCGGACGTAGACGGCTCGCATATCCGTATACTTCTGCTCACGTTCTTCTATAACTTTATGCGCCCGCTTATCGAAAAAGGTCACGTGTATTCTGCAATGCCACCTCTTTATAAGATAAGCAAGGGTAAACGTCCCCCCGAATATGCGTACTCGGATGCCGAACTCGCCACCAAACTGGACGAAATAGGTAGAAAGGGCGCAGAAGTACAGCGTTATAAAGGTCTCGGTGAAATGAGCAAAGAACAACTTTGGGAAACGACCATGAGCCCCGAACACCGTACCCTTATCCGTATTACTATGGACGATGCGTTTGAGGCAGACGAGATTTTCACCACTCTCATGGGCGACCAACCCGAACTCAGACGTAAGTTTATTGAAGAAAATGCGAAGATGATTGCTACGAAGGATTTGGACGTATAAAGAGTAGCGACGGCGTTTACGACGGCGTATAACGCCGGTGATACGGGCTACGCTCTCGCTCGTGTGCTATTTAGGCACACGTCGCTCGACTGTTGCCCGTCTGACCAACGTTCTCCGCCGTCTTAGTCCCTAACCGTCATCCTGAGCGAAGTCGAAGGATCTCACAGCAGGGAATAGACCGAATAACATATAACACACACAACTCTCACCCTGTCATCCTGAGCGATAACGCAAGGATCTCATAGTAGTACATCTCCCAATATACTATCACCCCAAAGTAAGAAGCGATTGCGGAAAGATTTTTTGGAGATTTCTTCCAAAAAGCGTATTGCGTAGCAAACGTCCCCGCAGTCTGCCTTACGGCGACAAGGGGCTTTTTGGGAGAAAGAACAAAAAAGATACCGCAAGCGCGGGTAATTCTGGCGCAACCGAAGGTAGCGTTAGCGGTGCGCAAGAATAAAGAGCGGTGCGCAAGAAAAAAGTGCGCAAGAAATAAAGAGGATATTATGGCTAAAAACAAAGATGAAAAGCCCAGAGTTCCGGATAATACCAAGTATCTGAACGTAAAACTGAACGACGAAATGAAACAGTCGTTTATTGCTTATGCAATGGCTGTAAACGTTTCGCGCGCCATACCCGACGTGCGAGACGGCTTAAAGCCCGTTCACCGTAGAATACTCTATGCTATGAACGAATTAGGACTTACCGCTGACAAGCCGTACAGAAAATGCGCGCGTATCGTCGGTGACGTTCTCGGTAAATACCATCCGCACGGTGATTCCTCGGTATACGATGCGCTCACGAGATTAGCGCAGGACTTCTCGACAAGAGAACCTCTTGTGGACGGTCAGGGTAACTTTGGTTCGGTAGACGGCGACTCTCCCGCAGCGATGCGTTATACCGAAGCGCGTTTGTCCAAGATCGCAAGCGAAATGCTCCGTGATATTGATAAAGAAACGGTGGACTGGCAGGGCAACTTTGACGAAACGTTGGAAGAACCCTCAGTACTCCCTTCACGTTTCCCCAACTTACTCGTAAACGGTTCGGACGGTATCGCAGTCGGAATGGCGACCAATATCCCTCCGCACAACCTTGGGGAAGTAATTGATGGCGTATGCGCGCTTATTGACAATCCCGATATTACCGTGGACGAACTTATGAAGTTCGTGCCTGCTCCCGATTTCCCGACGGGCGGTCTTATTATGGGCAGAGCGAATATCCGTTGCGCTTACCGTACGGGTAAGGGCGGTATCGTAATGCGCGCCAAGACCGAGATTGAAGAATACCAAGCGGACAGAGGGGGTGCAAGACAGCGCATAATCGTGACCGAAATTCCTTATCAGGTCAACAAAGCGCTCCTTATCAAGTCCATTGCAGATCTCGTAAAGGACAAGAAAATCGAAGGCATAGCCGACGTTCGCGAAGAATCGGACAGAGACGGTATGCGTATCGTTATTGAAATCAAGCGTGACGCTCAGGCGCAAGTCGTACTCAATATGCTCTATAAGCATACGAACTTGCAACTCTCTGACGGTATAACCTTCCTTGCGCTCGTAAACGGCGAGCCGAAGATCGTCAATCTCAAAGAAATGCTCTACTATTATCTCGAACATCAGAAAGATATAGTAGTGCGCCGTACCAGATTCGATCTTGAAAAAATGCGTGAAAGAGAGCATATCGTAGAAGGTCTTATCAAGGCGCAGGAGAACATTGACGAAGTCGTTCGTATCATAAAGCAGAGCCGTGACCGTTATGAAGCATCAGAAGGCTTGATGATGACTTTCTTCCTTTCGGATAAGCAGGCGAACGCTATTCTTGATATGCGCCTTTCCCGTCTTACTTCGCTTGAAGTAGATGCGCTCAGGCGCGAACTTATCGAATTGGAAGAAAAGATTGCCGACTATGAAGATATACTCGCAAATCCCGTTCGCGTACTTGATATCATTAAGACGGAAATTACCGAAGTTAAGAATAAATACGCTACGCCTAGAAAGACCGAACTCTGCATAGACTACGATGAAATAGATATCGGTGACCTTATTGAAAAGGAAGACGTCGTTATTTCAATGACGCATTTCGGTTATATCAAGCGTATTCCTGTTACTGAGTATAAGCCTCAGCACAAGGGCGGAAAGGGCGTAACCGCGCACAAGCCCAAAGAAGAGGACTTCGTGGAAACTATGCTTACCACTTGTACGCACGATAATCTGCTTTTCTTCTCCAATAAGGGCAGAGTATACTGCATAAAGGCTTACGAAGTTCCCGAAGCGGCGCGTACGACGAGAGGCAGAGCGATAGTCAATCTTCTCCAACTCTCCGAGGGCGAAAAAGTCACCGCAATAATTCCGTTGAAAGAAGAGCAGACTAAGGGCAACCTTATGATGGCTACCCGTCACGGTATGATAAAGAAAACGCCCGTTGACCAGTTTGCAAAAATCCGCAAGGGCGGAAAAATCGCTATTGCGCTCAGCGAAGGCGACGAACTTATCAGCGTACAGTTTACCGCAGGCAGAGACGAAATTCTTATCGCTTCGTCAGCAGGCAAGTGCATACGCTTCTCAGAGGACGACGTGCGCGCAATGGGCAGAGATACTATGGGCGTACGCTCAATGAGATTGAGCGAAGACGAAGAAGTCGTGGATATGACCGTGGTATATTCTGGCTGTCAGGTTCTTACCGTGTCGCAGAACGGCTATGGTAAGCGTACTGAAATAGAAGAATACCGCTTGCAGTCAAGAGCAGGCAAGGGCGTTAAAGCGGGCGTATTTAATGAACAAACGGGCAAACTCGTTAATCTCAAACTCGTTTCTCCCGACGACGATATTATGCTTATCGCCGATACGGGCACGATTATCCGCTTGCGCGCCAAGGAAATTTCCAGGATCGGACGTGACACAAAGGGCGTGCGCATGATGAAAGTCAAGGGCGAAGGTCAAGTAGTCTGCGTTGCCATTGCTCAGCCGTACGAAGAAGACTCCGCGCAGGAATAAGTCCGAGCAATAATTTAATAACCTTATTATACGTCAGATTATCCGTCTGATTATACTTATCGAAGAAACAAATATTGTTTATAGGAAATTTTTGGATGAAAGCAGTTTTACAGTTCATTAAAAAAGTGGGTAAGGGGTACGTAAAATCACCCCTTATTCTTCGTATTGCGATTGGTCTTGCATTAGGCGTGTTGCTCGGGTTAGTAGCCCCCGGCGCGACGTTTATTGCTGTGTTCGGCACGATGTTCGTAGGCGCGCTCAAAGCGATTGCGCCCGTGCTCGTATTCGTGCTTATAATCAGTTCGCTGTCAACGGCAGGCAAGGGAATAGGCCCGCGCTTTGCAAAGGTTATCGGTCTGTACATGGCAAGTACGCTTATCGCGGCAATTTTCGCGACGGCAATGAGTTATATTTTCAGACTTCAAGTGCCCCTTGCAAACCCTCCCGAGGGCTATAATCCGCCTTCTGACCTTTCTGTTGTACTTACCACACTTCTTCTCAATATGATTGAGAACCCCATTTCGGCTATCGCAAACGGAAACTACGTAGGTATTCTTACCTGGGCGATATTGATTGGCCTTGCGCTTCGTATGTTGGCGAAAGACAATACGAAAAATATGCTCAGCGACGTTTCCAGCGGCGTTTCAAAAGTTATCGGCTGGATTATTCAGATAGCGCCTTTCGGTATTGTAGGTCTTGTGTTTGATTCGGTCAGCACGCTCGGTATGGAAATTTTTATCGACTACGGCTTGCTCGTGCTTTTGCTCGTGGGTTGTATGCTCGTGGTATCGCTTGTGATAAATCCTTTCCTTATTTTCCTTGCGCTTCGTCGCAATCCTTATCCGCTTGTTTTCCGTTGCTTGAAAGAAAGCGGACTGCAAGCCTTCTTTACGAGAAGTTCGGCTGCGAATATTCCCGTCAATATGCAACTTTGCAAAAATCTCGGCTTGGATGAAGATTATTACTCGGTATCAATTCCACTTGGCGCAACGATAAATATGGACGGCGCAGCAATAACCATTACCATTTTGAGCCTTTCCGCGGCGTTCTCGATGGGTATTGACGTCAATTTCTTTATCGCTATACTACTGAGTATCGTCGCTACTTTGGGCGCGTGTGGCGCATCGGGTGTTCCGGGCGGTTCGTTGCTTCTTATTCCGATGGCGTGTTCGCTCCTCGGCGTACCCGGTGACATAGCAATGCAGGTAGTCGGCGTAGGCTTTATGATCGGCGTTATTCAAGACTCCGTAGAAACCGCGCTTAATTCGTCGGGTGACGTTATGTTCGCAGCTACCGCTGAATTTATGGACTGGAAAAAGAAAGGTAAGCCTATTTATTTCACCGAGAAGGAAAAAATGCTTGCCGAAAGTACGCTTAGCGTTAATTCAACCGCGCAAACTGATTCTGTATCGCTTTCGCAGGACGAAAACACCGCAGAAAGTGTAAATGAAGAAGTTCCCGTTGCGCTTGCTGAAAACGCTGAAAATACGGAAAACTCGGAAAATTAAAGCGAACGAATTGTCTTAATTGTTCGTGGTAATAACGAATATCGAAAACGTCGATCCTTTGCGCGTGTTCTCCGTTATGGAGAACACGCAATGAATTGCAACGACGTTGCATGAATTGAAAACTTCGTTTGCATGAATTGCCTTCAGCATGAATTGCGCCTATCGGCACGTTGTTGCAATTCAATTCATGGAGCGTAGCGAGAAATCATGGCGAAGCCAATTCATGATGCGCCAGCATCAATTTATCTACCAAAAACAAACAGAGCAAGAATAGAAGGATTTGCATCCTTTTACTCTTGCTCTTTCTGTTTGTCATAAGGGTTTGGGCTTAGCGTAGTTTTCAAATTCTCGGCTAAGGACGTCGCTCCGCATTTGCGGAACGGCGTTTTTTGAATATTTTTTGAAGCCTTATAAAACGCCTGTAAGAATTATCTTGTAGTTGTTTCTCTTAAAAAGCAATTATAATGTATTCATTGTAATAATCTTCAAGGTGGCGAAGATAAAATCTTGAAGAAAATTCAAAAAAACAATAAGAATTATGATTAAAAAGCGAGTAAGCGGTCATACTACCGTTGAGGTAATTATTTATGAACATTAACAACGACAACGCTATCGTAAAAATGGCAGACAAATGCGGTAGAATACTTGCTTTCATTACCGTAATGCTTTGGTTTCTGACCTTGCTCAACGCTGCGCTCAATCCTATGCTCGGTTATTATTTTCTCGGGCAGGCAACGGGCGTGATAATGTATATCAAGTATTGGGCAACATTGCTTACCGTGGCTCTTTCGGGCTTGGAATTTGCGTTTAGGCGCACGATCACGGCAGTTATTTATATTATTGCCGTCGTAGCCTGCGTAATTCTGATGTTCTTCCCGGGTACTTTCTATACCCTTGCAGGTATCGTAGTGGGTAAGTAATGAATAAAAAAATATGATAAAAAAGGCAATTGCGAAGAAAAATACGCGCGATTGCCTTTTTTTGCGTTTATTAGAATTGGATTAAAAAAAAACAATGGTGGTTGACGGTGAAAAGAATTTATGCTATAATCTCCACATATTAAGGAGGTATACTAAATTATGAAAAAAGACAATTCACTCGTTACTTTTGCAAACTGGCTGGGTAGAATAGTATCGTTCGCGACCGTTATACTTTGGTTCTTGTGTTTGCTTAATACTGGACTTTCGGGCGTTATTGGCTTCCATTTTCTCGGCGGAGCAACGGGCATACTCGAGTATATCAAATATTGGGCTACTCTCGTTGCGATTGCCCTGTCGGGTTTGGAACTTGCGTTAAGAAATTTCATTCTCACTATCGTATACATAGTAGTCGTAGCAGGTTGCGTAATTATGCTTTGCTTCCCCGGAACGTTCATGAGCCTTGTGAATATGGTAATTCCCGCATAAGTAACGTAAAAAAACAAAAAACGTTTCAACGAAAAGTTGGAACGTTTTTTTCTATATATTGCCACGTGTTTTATTATTCAGAGCGATAACGCATGGATCTCACAGCAAGGAACAGTCCAAGCAACTTATAACACCAACACCCCACTCCCGTCATCCTGAGCGATACCGCAAGGATCTAATGCGGACTATGAAGAAGAAACATATTATACTCAATCCAAACAAGATTTTTCGACTACGCTAACGCTCCGCTCAAAATGACGGTAGCGTGGCATAAGGAAACTATCCAAGCAAAGACGATTGAGAATACTCATACTTCCTACATCGTCATCCTGAGCGAAGTCGAAGGATCTCTTAGTTGTATATCTCCCAACTTACTATCCCCAGCGGAAAGTAGCAGATGCGGTGCTTTCGTAGCGCAACCAAAGGTTGCGCAAGAATAAAAGGGTTAGCGGTGCGTAAGAGATAATTCGTCGGCAAGAGCGAGAAGGACTTTTTCGTCCGCTTTTTTGAACGACGCTTTTATCGTCAGATTATTTTCTGCGTAAATAAGGTTTTTGCAACCTTCAAGTTTTTTCATCATCACTCGCGTTGCAACGGGCGCCCACGAGCCGTTTTCAATAAAGGCGACACGGCGGTTTTTATATCCTCTCTCCACGAGATCGTCAATGAACGTGCGCATAAAAGGGAAGATTTCGCCGTTATACGTCGTAGTCGCAAGCACGAGTCTGTCGTACTTGAAAGCATCTTCCACCGCTTCTGCCATATCTTCGCGAGCAAGGTCAGCGCAGGATACGTCAACGCCTTTCTTTTTCAGTACGTCCGCAAGCATTTCCACCGCCTTTTTCGTATGACCGTAGATGGAAGTATACGCAATAAACACGCCTTCTTTTTCGGGCTTATAACTCGACCAAACGTCATACAGTCCTATATAGTACGCTAAGTTATCGCTGAGTACAGGGCCGTGCAGGGGACAGATAACGCGAATATCCAAAGCAGACGCTTTTTTGAGTACCGACTGGACCTGAACTCCGTATTTGCCGACTATGCCGAAATAATATCTGCGAGCCTCGCACGCCCACTCCTCGTCCACGTCCAACGCGCCGAACTTACCGAAGCCGTCGGCAGAAAAAAGAGTTTTCGTTTCGCTCTCGTACGTCATCATCACTTCCGGCCAATGTACCATGGGAGCGAAAACGAAATTAAGCGTTTTTCCGCCCAGATCGAGCGTATCGCCCTCAGCGACGACAATTTTGCGGTTTTCAATGCCCAGCGTTTCAAAATAAAGCGAGAGTATAGTGAATGTCTTACTGTTGCCTACGATTTTTGCGTCGGGGTACTTGTCCGCGAACGCTTTGATTCCCGACGAGTGATCGGGTTCCATATGTTGAACGACGAGATAGTCGGGGCTGACAGATCCGAGCGCATTTTCTATGTTGTTCAGCCACTCGCCGATTTTCTTTTCGTCAACGCTGTCCATAACGGCTGTGCGTTCGCCTTTTATTATATACGAATTGTAGGACATACCGTTAGGTACGACGTACTGTCCTTCAAATAAATCAACTTCGTGGTCGTTGACTCCGACGTAAGTTATTCCGTTTGGTAATTTCATAATGACCTCTTATTTAGCATTTTAATTTTGCCACATAATTATACCACACTTTGCGTATGGTATGCAAGCGATTGGCGCGAAGTGAAAAACAAACAACTTGGGCGCAGACCTCACAAACAAGCCGGTTTTATATCTTTTTTTCACGAATATAAACTAATTTTTGTGGATATTTATTCATAACAGTTGCTAAATATTATTTTATATGCTAAAATATTTATACACAGAGAAAAACTTATAAAGGTGGTATAGAATTATGAAGAAAATATTAACCGTATTGCTTTCCGCAGTTATGCTCTTAGGCACCGTTTTTGCTTTTGGCGCATGCGGAGATGGCG
>JAFXKH010000032.1 GCA_017531795.1 Clostridia bacterium | reverse complement strand
TGCGTTTGGATTGTTTTCATCTTCTTCGCCTAATGCTATAAAAACCTTTTTGGGCGCAATGGCTATAATATTCCTTAGAAAAATTTGCTAAAAAAAGTTGCCGTTTCAGTTCATAACCTACTTGTTCTGGAAAATCGCAAAATGACAGCTCTAAAACGGAACATTTTTGTCCAACTTTTTGACTGAATAATTATTCTTTTTTGCACTATTTTATGCAGTTTTTAATGAATAAAAAAGACGAGATTGAATAAATCTCGTCTTTTTATGCACTGACAGCTATTTTATCAATGCAAGATGGCTCCTCGGATAGGACTTGAACCTACGACAGCGCGGTTAACAGCCGCGTGCTCTACCGACTGAGCTACCGAGGATTATGGTGCTTCTCTTGGTCAGCAGTGGTATTATATTATAATGAATAAAATAAGTCAAGTAATTTTTGCCCAAAAAATAAAAATATGTTTCTTTTATTTGAAAATTTTTATCCGATTATGGGCGCGCAGAAAAAATCAATTATACCTTAAAACGCCTTGTTCGGTTATTACGGCGTAAACGAGGGAAGGAGGTTTGACGGGAGTAGGCGACGTCTTGATCGCCTTTCTTATTCGGTTTTCGCAAGCGATGGCGTCGCTTTCCGATCGCGCGTGAATAACGCAGAGCGTCGTATCACGGTCAATATAGTCGCCGATTCTTACGGGCAGGATATACCCAACCGAATAATCCACGTCGTCATCAATCTTTTGCCGTCCTGCGCCCAGCGACTGCGCAATAAGACCGAGTTCAACCGTATCCATACTTTCGACGTACCCCACGGTGTCAGCCTTAATCTCACGCACGACTTTGGCTTGCGGAAGCAGGGAAGTATCGTCGCAAACGCGCGAATCACCGCCCTGATACTCAATCATCTGTTTCAGCTTAGCAAGTCCTGCGCCTGACGAAAGCGCGTTTATTAACGCCTTGCGCGCCTCGTCAATATCCTTTGCGACTTCGCTCTGCACGAGCATATAACTGCCAAGCAGTAAGGAAAGTTCGTAAAGCGCGCCCTTGCTTTCGCCTTTCAAAACGTCGATAGACTGTTTTAGTTCCAGACCGTTGCCGACGTAAGTACCAAGCGGTTGATTCATATCCGTCACCACCGCAGTCACCTTAACTCCACTCAGTTTGCAAATATCCACCATCGTCTGCGCGAGAGCGATTGAATCGTCCAGCCGTTGCATCATTGCTCCGCTACCCGTCTTAACGTCCAGCACGAGCGATTTTGTTCCGCTTGCAAGTTTCTTGCTCATTATGGACGAAGCGATTAGCGGTATGCTGTCTACGGTAGAAGTTACGTCGCGCAGAGCGTATAATTTCTTGTCTGCAGGCGCGATCTCTCCGCTTTGTCCGATAATAGCAACGCCTATATCGTTGATCTGCTTTATGAACTCTTCGATAGACGGGTAAGCGTTAAACCCGTTTATCGCCTCTAATTTATCCAACGTACCGCCCGTATGCCCAAGACCGCGTCCACTCATCATTGCTACGGGTGCGCCACACGCAGAAACGAGCGGAGCGACGATAAACGAAGTATTATCGCCTACGCCTCCCGTGGAGTGCTTATCCGCCGTCACTCCCTTGATCGACGAAAGGTCGGCAACGTCACCGCTGTCACGCATGGCGAGGGTTAATTGAGTAATTTCTTCCGCGTTCATACCGTTGAGCCGAATAGCCATAAGCAGGGAGGCAAGCTGATAATCGGGCACGCTTCCTGAGCCTGCGCCGTCAGCAAAAATGCGGAGTTGCTCTTTTGTCAGAGCGCGCCCCAATTTCTTGTCACGGATAATGGACGCAAAGTCCACGCTCATGTCTGAAAACTTTTTGTTCCCGTTCATATTTTTTCTCCCTTATAAGTGGCGAAACGAACGCCCTTTCTCCCTACGGTTATTATATCACGAAGGGGAAGAAAAATCTACCGTTTTAAGCAAAACCTTTTCTTTTTCGCCCAAACGCTTTATGAAAGGAAGAAAAACCAATCTTGCTATATTCTTGACTTGTCGGGCATAAATTGCTATAATACCCATAAAGATATTGCGCCCAACCCAACGGGCGTAGGAGGAAAAATGGCAGACATAGATAAGTACGTAGACGATGGTTACGCGCCCGTGGAGGAATTTCGCCGAATTTGCGACGAGATGATGGGCGTGAAGTTCATTCTCGCCGAGCGCAAAATAAGCGAATTACTTATGACGATAGCCGTTTCGTCCAAACTCAGGGAAGTGGTATCCCGTTCGGTCAAGGACTTTGATTTCCGTCAAACTTTTTCCGAAGCGAAGATAAAAGCAGGCGAGCGCAAAACTCTGCTTCTTCCCAAAGTAAGAACGAAGCAAATCGCCTTAGCCTTGCATCTTTTGTACGCGATAGACGTTAAGGCGTTGCCTTTACAAGAGTTTCTTGAAGAATATTTTTATTCTCCAAGCGGACTGAATTTTTCCTTTTCGTTATTCGCGCACGGTGTAATCGCTCCGCTTAAAGCCAACGTGGAAGAAGAACTTACCGCGCTCGTGACCAAAACCGCATCCGAGCAACCGCCTGCTGAAAATACTCCACCACCTGCTGAACATACTCCGCCACCCGTCAGCGACGTTAAATTGCTTCCCGGCGACGTTGTTGAGGATATTTTGGAACGTATTGCCGATTTATGCGTAATCGTGCATGGTGAAAGCACGTTTACGCAGGAAGAGAAAAAGGAATTATACGCAGAAGCAACCGCTTTCCGTGAAGTCGTAAAGACGGGCGTAGGAGAAAATATCCGTAGTAGCCTGTCCGATTTTTCGGATAAAATCGCGAACTGCAGACTCTCTCAAAAACTTGGAGAGCAGGTCGAAGAACTTGACGAAACTTTGAAACATTTTGGAGCGTAACTCCATAAAGGTACGAATATGATAGAAATAGTAGGAAAAATCGGTTCTATGGCGCTCATTGACGAGAAGCATAAGGACATTGATTATAATAAATTCGCAATGATAGGGCATTGGCTTCGCCCCGGAATCGCGTGGGTAACTTCGGGCGCAGTTGAAATAGGCAGGCTGGATTACGTTCGCCGTCACGGGCAAGAACTGTCGGGCGAGCCTGATGAAGTTAAAGCCGATTATTCGGCAGGCGGACAGACGATATTGATGGAAACGTACCGTCGCTTTATTGATCCCAAATACTCCATAAGGCAAGTTCTTCTTGAACACGCGCATTTCAACAATTCCGTTTCACGCGCGCATATCAAAAATTTACTCAGTCGCGCAACCGAGCAAAACGCAATCCCGATTATAAACTACAACGACGCCGTTGCGGTGGAAGAATTGCGTAAAACGGAAATAACCACACTTACGGCGGAGGGCAAACGCCCCGTTGAACTCGTGGATAATGATGAAACGGCTTCGCAGACCGCCCTTCTTACGGGCGCAAAGACCTTGCTTATTCTGACTAAGTTAGACGGCGTATATCGTGATATAGCCGATCCTTCTTCACTTATTACCGAGATTACGGGTACGAGAGAAGAGGTCTTAAATAAAATTGAAGAGTACAAAAAAGGCTGTCACGGCGCAAGCAGAAAGGGCGCAAACGGCGCGCTTGCAAAACTCGAATACATAAAACCTTGCGTTCAGGCAGGTATTGAAGTAATAATCGCAAGCGCAAACCACGATATTAAGAAGGTGCTTTCGGGTGAGAGTCCGAGAACGTATATAAAAGGCGAATAAGTATTACGATGGTCAGATATGAGTACGTAACGGACGGAAAATATCTGACCGTATTTTTCGATTAGCCGATAGTTACGAAATGACTTTTTTCGCATAAAAACGATAGTATAAAATATCTTTATTCCGCACATAATAGGAATACTATACCTAATGTATCGGAGGAAGTATGAAAGATTTGAAATGCGGGCTGAAAGAGTGCATATACAATAAAGGGTACTCTTGTTGCAGTAAAAGTATTCGCGTAAATGACCGTACCGATTGCACGAATTATACGCCCAATGAAACCAAACGACGGGTGCAATTCGAGGCGGCATCGGACTTTATCCCTGCAAATTACAGCGTAGATACGGCAGTCGCTTGTTCGGCAGACTGTATTTACAACGAAAGCGGTAAATGTAATGCGACGGGCATTACGGTAATGAGCCGTAACGCTTCCGAAGCCTGTTGCCTGACTTTCGTAAAGAATTAATTTTTATATCAAAAAATAAACGGCGTATCATTAATAATACGTCGTTTATTTTTTATTTAAGCGGACGGCTCGTCGTCCTTGATTTCTTCCGCCCATAACGCATCGACATCTTCTTCGGTCATAACGGGCGGTGGCGTAACTATATCCGCGTTTATATATTTTGGCTCGATTTCTTCCTTTGTTATTGGCGTCGTCGTTTTCGTTTTGTTTTCCATACCGCTCAGGTCGGGTACGTAAACGCTGTGAAAGTCCGTAACTCTGATTTCCACGTCGTGGAAGGTAAGATTGAGTTCGCGCAGACAGACGTCGGAGATTAATTCACGTAGCAACGCGCTCGTTTCTTCCACTCTTCGTCCGCCTGAAAGGGCAAACGTCGCCACGAGTTTTACGCCGAATTCAGTCAGATTGATAGTGGTGGAGAGCAGTCGGACTCCGGACAGCGGAGCGACGTTCTTGCGAATCAGTTTTTTCACGACGGCAGGCGTTATTTTCGTCTGACCGCTTTTTCCGTCCACCGAGATTTCTTTGAGCGTATCGACTTGCGGAGAAGTAAAGCGTAACGCGAGCGCAATAAACAGCAGAAAACATGCGCCGAGCGCGAAGATAAGCGTGCGCGCAACACCGCCGTAATAGTCGCTTGTCTTAAAGCCACCGAACGCCGTCACGACGAGCAGAACGAAAAAGGTTAGCCCTAACGCCCCTGCGGTAATAATCGTTATTTTGTATTTTTTCATAATATCCTCCGTGGAGAATATTATCCCGTTTGACAAATATTATACCTTGCAAAAAAGAAAAACGGATAACCTTATCGTGTTATCCGTTTTGTTTGTCAGGCTTCTTCGTTTGCCGTTTGTTCAGTTACGCTTTCATTGACGTTTTCATCATTCAAAGCCTTGTCATCTTCAATTAAATTATAATCCATTTCATCCCAAGTCTTTTCATACCTTTCGGTCAACTCGACCATTTTACGGATTTTCTTGTTTTTCGTCGTGATGAACTGCATTATAAAACCTGCCGAAATTGAGATAGCCGTAATGAGCCATCCGCCGAGAATTTCCGCCCACAACGGATATCCGTAACCACCCTTCATAAAGAGATTAACGAGATTCCAACCGCAGAAGAAGGCGAGAATAACGGGCGCGATAAACTTAACCGAAGCGATAAACCACCATTTGGGCATTCTGTATTTTTTCGTATTTCTGTTGATGTCTTCCCACACCTTGCTGGGCTTGAAGAACCAACCAACGAGTATGCACTCGGCAACGCCTATAATAATAAGGTTAAACATATTCGTCCAGTTGTCTACGATATCGAGCCAGCCGAGCCCTGCGCCCGTAAGGAAAATAACGGAAATGCACGCCATAATAAGCACGACTCTTTTTGTGACTTTTTTCTGATCCACACCCAGTTTATCTGAGAACGCTTTTGAAACGCCTTCCGCTATTGAGAACGCCGAGTCTATCGCAAGCGTTGCGAGAGTGAGATAGAAGATTACTCCGAAAATAGAGTTTATCCAACCGATAGGAGTGAACTGCACGATAGCCATCGGATAAATAATGAAAGCCGTGCCGATACCTGACGTGGACATATCAGCCACCGTCATACCGCTACTGTACATAGTCGAGAAAAGCACGATAGCCGAAAGTACGCTTATGAGCATATCGCTCATTGCTATAATAAGCGTATCGGTAGCGACGTTAGAATCATTGTTGAGATAAGAGCCGTAAGCGAACATAATCGCCATCATTATAGACAGAGAATAGAAAACCTGTCCGAAAGCGTCTATCCATATCGTAGGATCGGCAAACGCTGACCAGTCAGGTATGAAAAGAGTATACATTGCTTCGCCAAGATAAGGGTTTGCGATAAATCCTTTAAGAGCCAATACGACGAGCAGAATAACGGGAATAAATACCGTATACTTAACGACTTTACTCACGCTGGCAGCGCCGTTTCTGATACAGTAATAGATAAGTCCCCACGCAGCCACACCGGCAAGAAGCATCCAGATAGGAATATTTCCGCCTGCGCCCAAGAAAGAAACGTCCCACGTCGTTTGGATAACGACGTCCGCGAAGAGATTTGAAGCGTCTTGAATTCCCGTAGGCGAGTCCGTCATAGGACCAAAACTTATCGAGGCGAAAACCATTGCAATAACCCAGGCGAAAACGATTGCGTAATAAGTACAGATAACGAAACTGTTGAATACCGCTGACCAACCGATTTTTTCGCCTTGCTTGTGAATACCTTTAAGCGCTTTGGGCGCGCCACCTCTCATCCTTCTTCCGATTGCGATTTCCATTGAAAGAAGCGGAATACCGAGAACTATGAGAGCGACAATATAGATCAGAAGAAATGCGCCCCCTCCGTGTTTTGCGCAGAGGCCTGGGAAACGCCAGCAGTTGCCAAGACCAACGGCAGAACCGATTGCCGCAAGTATGAACGTAAAGCGTGAACCCCATCTTTGTTTGGACATAATTTTATCCCCTTTGTAAAGTTTTTGTAATCAATTTGGATTATTATACATTAAAAAACCCTATTTGTCAATAGGGATTTTAACTTTCGTTTAATATTTATAGACGTTTTATTGTCTTTTATGCGTTGCGCTTAATTTTCGACCGCTTTTATAGAGTCGTTTTCAACTTCTTTTTCGCGTGGGGTGTCTTTCGTGAAGTTATAGATTAAAAGCGCGTCTTTCTCGTGTTTGAAGAACCATACTATCATATACACGGCGACGATTACGCCCGCTACCGCCATAATCGGCACACTCACGGCGTTCCATTGTTTGCCTAATGCGATCCCCGATCCCGACAACAGACCGCCTATATCAAAGGCGAAATGCGTGAGCACGGGCATAAGGAGAGATTTCGTTGCGATAAGTATAACGTTGCACATACCGCCGATAAGGAAAGTATAGCCCACTTGCATAATCGTACTCGGTACGCTTGCTCCCGTCAGCAGATTGAGTAAATGTACGAGCGCGAAGATTCCGCTGGACAAAATTACGGCAAGAAATACCCCGTGTTTCTTTTTCTTGGTATATCCGAGCAGAATAGGGAAAACAAGTCCACGGAAAGCGGTTTCTTCAAAGAGCGCGACGGCAAGACAGTACGTAATGTAAACTGACCACAGCCCAACGTCGTCAGAAATGACGAGCGAACCCTCCACTATATTGGCGATAGGGAAATTAGCAAGAGCAATGACAAATCCTGCCAGCGTTATAAGCACGCCCCCTTTTATGCGTGGCTTAATCGTTTGCGTAAGACCGAGCGCGAACATAAGGCAAACGGCAGTCAGCGTAAGTGAGAGCCTTTGGCCTGCGCCAAATGCGAGCGTAAAAATTACGGGCGCAAAGCCTTGATAAATCGTCGCTTTGACAATTTCGGGAATAATAGCCAAAGCAAGCGTTATTACGCAACCGAGCAAACTGATGCCAAGCAGTATTTTCTTTCTCTTCTTCGCTTCCATAGTTATAGTATAAAATAATCTCTTACGGCTGTCAAGCAAGGCGAAAAACAATAATATATCACACAAGAAATAAGCCTTGTTTTATGCTTCTCTAAGTTCTCCGCTGATAAATCATAAACGTAAGTGGTGTAATAATCCGATCTAAAACAGCCGTCGCTGTCGTAGGCGGTCACAAAGATTTTATTTTCTGGTACGTCTGTCGCGCCTTGAAGGCGAAGCACGTCCACGGCGTTTTCCACGCCCGACCAC
>JAFXKH010000031.1 GCA_017531795.1 Clostridia bacterium | reverse complement strand
GAGAAGAAGGTGGGCAAATGAAAAAGATAGAACTGCTCTGCGTGGGTAAAATTAAAGAAAAATATTTTACCGAAGGCATAAACGAGTATATTAAACGAGCAAGCAAGTACGCCGAAGTGACCGTTACCGAAATTCCCGATTGCGCGGACGACGGACGGTCAGCAGAAATAGAGAGTAAGGCTCTTCTTGCAAAAATGAACGGGTTCGTAATTCTGACCGATTTGCGCGGAAAGGCTTTGACAAGCGAAGAGTTTTCTTCTGCGATAGATTCAGCCTATCAACGCGTAAGCAAGGTACAAATAATAATAGGCGGTTCAAGAGGAGTGACTGACGAAGTGCGCCGTCGCGCCGATCTGCTCGTGGCGTTTGGCAAAATGACCTATCCACACCGACTAATGCGCCTTATCGTGGCAGAACAAATATATCGCGCGCTGTCTATCGTTAACGGCTCGGAGTATCATAAATAAGTTATCTCGGTTTATATTTGCAATAACTAGCGCATATAAATAACCGTGTATACTTATAATGATTTACGCAAAAACGTTTGCTCGGCGTGCAGAAAGGGCGTGGAGTGGGGCGTTATCGGACGTTCGAGTTGCGGTAGGAATATCATATACTTTCATCTTGGGCCAAAAAAGGGCAAGCAGATAATTATTCAGGGCGGAATACACGCTCGCGAGTGGGTGACGGCGTTGCTCGTGACGGCGCAAGTGGATTTTTTAAGAAAAGAAAAATTCCCCATCGGCGTATATTTCTTGCCTATGACTAATCCCGACGGTTGCGACCTTTGTCAACTCGGCGCAGAGGCGGTAGGCGAGTACGCTCAATTCGTCCGCGAGATAAACGGGAGTGACGATTTTTCGCTGTGGAAGGCAAATGCGCGCGGAGTGGACTTGAATTGTAATTTCGACGCGCGCTTTGGTAAAGGAAAAGGGAACGTAACCCGACCTGCGCCCGCTTCGTATATCGGAGCGAAAAAGCATAGCGAGGCGGAAACGCGCGCTCTCGTGGATTTTACTTTGCGGATAAATCCTTGTATGACCGTCAGTTATCACGCTCTCGGTAGAGAAGTGTATTACGAGTTTTTTCAGACGGGGGATAAATTATTGCGCGACAGAAGTATTGCCACGCGTGTGAGCGAGTATCTCGGTTATAGACTCGTTCACGGCGACTTGGGAAGCGCGGGCGGATATAAGGATTATTGTATTAGCGCGCTCGGTATACCTGCGCTGACGATTGAAATAATAGGCGAGGACAAAACTCACCCGTTGTCTAACGCCGATTTGAAAGGAGAAGAAAACAATTTATGGATACCGTTGATACTGACAAACTTACTCGCAAGTTTATGAAAGTCGCGCTTGCCGAAGCCAAAAAAGCAGAAGAAAAATCCGAAGTTCCCGTAGGCGCGGTTATCGTGCGTGACGGCAAAATTATCGCGCGCGCTCATAACGTCCGTACCACGAAATGCGATCCTACCGCCCACGCTGAAGTCTTGGCTCTCAGAAAAGCGGGCAAGAAACTCGGAGTATGGAACTTGGAAGGGTGCGACCTTTACGTCACCAAAGAACCCTGTGTTATGTGCGCAGGGGCAATAGTCCTTTCCCGTATTCGTTCTGTGCGTTACGGCGCGTTTGATAAACGGTTCGGTTGCGGTGGCACGGTATTGAGTCTTACGGATAATCCCGTCTTTAATCATCGCGCTCAGACCTCGGGCGGTTATATGGAGTGCGAGTGCGCCACAATGCTTACCGAATTTTTCAAAGCTCGTCGCGTTAAGAAAGAAAACTCATAAAAAGAATATTACGAAAGAGAACAACCTTTTTACTTGACTTATTTTTTTATAAAACATATAATATTATTGTGAACGATGACGTAAAAGTAATAATTCTCCGAGTTAATCGTGGGGAAAATAAGCCGACTGCGGATACCGACCTTTTCGGACACACTCTCGAACAGTGGGTGCGTGGCGCAATGAGAGGCATCACGACGGAAAGCGTGGACTACACCGAGGGCGAAGAACTGCTCCCGGTCGTTACTTCTTGTCTTTCGGATGCTCATCCCATAACGGCAGTCTTTTACTCGGACACACCTCTTCTTACGTACACGGTAGTTTCTGACGCCGTAGCTCGCTTGAAGCGTGATAATATGAATATTATGCGTTTGCCCAGAGGCTGGGTATTTCGCACCGACTACGCGCGCTCTTGTGAGAAAATCACGGCAGACAGAATAACGACGTTAGGCGACGACGACTTTCTTACCATCGTTAATTATAATCAACTTGCATACGCATCGGAAATTCTCCGTTCGCGCATAACGTACTTCTTTATGGAACGCGGGGTAGAAATAGTCGATCCCAACTCCACATTTATCGGCGCGGACGTAGTTATCGAAGCAGGCGCAAAAATCTGCCCGTTCTGTCGTATAAGCGGAAAAACGATAATTCGTAAAGGCGCGACAATCGGAGAAAACTGCGTGATAGATTCGTCGGTTATCGAGGGCGGAGCAATCGTCAAGGCAAGTACGCTGTCAGGCGCGATAGTGTATAAGAACGCTTCGGTGGGCCCGTACGCGCATCTTCGCAAAGGCAGTGTGATATGCGTGGGAGCGAAGATCGGAGATTACGTAGAAATAAAGAACAGCCGTATCGGCGCAGGCAGTAAAATTAATCATCTTGCTTACGTAGGCGATGCTGAAATCGGCAAGAATTGCAATATCGGCGCAGGCGTGGTATTCGCCAACTACGACGGTAAAACCAAACGTCGGATTACGCTGGGCGATAAAGTTTTCGTGGGCAGTAACTCCACACTCGTCGCGCCATTGGATATCGGCAAAGAAGCGTTTATCGGCGCAGGCTCGGTCATTACTCAGAGCGTTCCAGCCAAAGCGCTTGCGATAGGTCGTTCCCATCAGACCACCAAAGAAAATTGGGAAAATAATACTTATACAGAAACAACAGAAGATATTAACATAAAGGAAAAAGAAAATGAACGTACATGGTAATCAGATTAAACTTTTTGCTGGTAACGGTTGCCCCAAGCTTGCGAAAGAGATTGCGGACAACCTCGGACTTCCTCTCGGTAAAGTAGAAGTAGGTAAGTTCTCGGACGGTGAGTGCTCGGTACACATCGGTGAAACGGTGCGTGGTAGCGATGCTTACGTTATTCAATCCACGTCATATCCCGTAAACGACAATCTTATGGAATTGCTCGTTATGATAGACGCTCTCAAACGCGCCTCCGCGGGAAGAATTACTGCAGTTATGCCATATTTTGGTTACGCTCGTCAGGATAGAAAAGCCCGTCCTCGTGATCCAATTACAGCGAAACTCGTAGCGGACATGCTTATGGCTGCTGGCGCAGACAGAATACTTACGATGGATCTCCACGCAAACCAGATACAGGGTTTCTTCAATATTCCCGTCGATCATCTTATCGGTATTCCAATTCTCGGAAATTATATCAAAAAACGTACTTTCTTCAAAGAAGCAATGGCTAACGACGAACTTATAGTGGTTTCTCCTGACGTAGGAAGCGTTGCTCGCGCGCGTAAAATGGGTGAAAAACTCGGCGTGCCTCTCGCTATCGTAGATAAGCGCAGACCGAAAGCAAACGTAATGGAAGTTATGAATATCGTCGGTGACGTTAAGGGCAAGGTTTGCCTTATCGTAGACGATATGATTGATACCGCAGGAACGATTACGCAGGGCGCAAAGGCGCTCGTAGAAGTGGGTGGGGCGAAAAAAGTTTACGCTTGCTGTACTCACGGCGTTCTTTCTGGTCCTGCTTGCGAAAGATTGGAAAACTCTTATATCGAAAAACTCTTTATGCTCAATACGATAGAACAGCCCGAAAGTTTCAAACTTTCCAAACTCGTTCCCCTTACCGTTGCGCCTATTTTCGCAAAGGGTATTGAAAGCGTATTCAGCGACAGTCCTTTCTCAATAATATACGATTAATAATAAAGCCTCGTAGAAACGGGGCTTTATGACAAAAGGAGGATAATATGCAAATAATATTCGTGATTTTACCGGCAGTCCTTATGCTGGGCGCGCTTGGTTGGGGCGGTTGGGCATTTTGGTCTAACTATAACGCAACGAGAAACAAAGGCGGTGGATTTGTTAAAAATAAATTAATCCAAGGAATAATGGCCATAGTTCTTACCGTTGCAATGGCGTTTGTTTTAGTCTTGGTTCCGGCAAGCATCCATCTTGTCAACACGGGTGAGATTGCATTAGTAAAGGTATGGGGCGAGGCGCAGTATACAAAAACGGCAGGAATACATTATGATAACTGGATTTCAAGAGAATACGTTATGTACGACTTAAAGACGCAAGAAATCGTTTCGGACATTAACGCCTATTCCTTAGACGCGCAAACGATGGAATGTACACTTACCGTACAGTATAAAATACAAAGCGATAAAGTACTAGAAATATACGAAAAATACGGCGAGCTTGAAGTTTTAAATGAAAGATTAATGGCGGTGGCAATTGAACAGGCTAAAGTTGTTCTTTCCAGCCAGTCGGCAATGGAAATAATTGAAAACCGTGATTCTTTGGGCGCTCGTTTTCAAGGAGCCTTATCTACGAAGATAGAGCCTTATTATGTGGACGTATCTCTTTGCGTAGTTACGAATATTGATTTTAGCGACGCGTTTGAGAAAGTGGTCGAAGATAAAATGATAGCGGAACAAGAAAAGCTTAAGGCCGAATACGAAAAAGAAAAGGCGATTATTCAGGCAGAGCAACAACTTGAAGTCGCTAAACTTGAAGCAGAAGCGAAATTAGCGGCGGCAGAAGGTGAGGCAAACGCTATGCGAACTATTGCGGAAGCCGAAGCGAAAGCGATTAAACTTAAATCCATAGAAGTTGCGCGTATGATGGGCTTTGAAATAACGGAAACCGAAGTCAAGGAAGAAAACGTTGTGGTTGGAGTGGAATACGATATAGACTTCACGGGAAAATCACAAGCGGAGATTGAATTAATCAGCGAATATCTGAAATATCTTTCTTATCTTGAAACGTGGGACGGCAAACTTCCTACCGTTATGACCGATACGGGCGCAAGTATAATTTTGCCTTTGCCTGATGGAGGCGACGGCGATTCGCAAGAAAATACGCCCTGACTTAAAACTATATTTTATTGAAAACCCGTCATTACGTGACGGGTTTTTTCATATACTGTCGTATGAACGTTTATTCGGGGGAACGGGCAATAATGCTCGGAAAATATATCGCGCTTTCGGGCGCGACGGTAAGGGGAACGGCAAAAAAGTACGGTATGGCGAAGTCTACCGTACATAAGGACGTAACAGATAGATTGCGTGTTTACGATTTAACGTTGTATAACGAAGTTCAGGCGGTGCTGAAACGCAATCTTGCAGAACGGCATTTGCGCGGAGGAGAAGCAACGCGACAAAAGTATTTAGGTAAGGTGTAAGCGCGAAGGATATATGCGCAGGAATAGGAGATAAAATTGTATTTTTCAATAGAAAAACCGAAAATTTTTTCATATAAGTACTTTTGAATTATTGCAAAAGTTTATCGCTTTTGTTATAATATGCATATTAAGACGATTGTGCCACACGGGTAAATTAAGCGGTCTTAATGAAGGTGAAACTCATGAAAAAACTTTATGCAGGCAAGACTAAGGACGTTTATCAATTGGATAACGGCAACGTCATGCTTAAATTCAAAGACGATTGTACGGGCAAGGACGGTGTGTTCGATCCGGGTGAAAACAGCGTTGGTTTGACTATTGAAGGAATAGGCAAAGCAAACCTTCAAACGTCTATCTATTATTTTGAAATGCTCAAAGAAGCAGGGATTAAAACTCATTACGTTTCAGCAGATATCGAAAACGCAACGATGGAAGTTCTTCCTGCTACCGTTTTCGGCCACGGACTTGAGGTAATCTGCCGTCTTGTAGCAACGGGAAGTTTTATCCGTCGTTACGGCGAATACATCAAAGACGGAACGCCACTTGAAGGCGGTTACGTAGAGTGTACTTTCAAAAACGACGAGAAAGGCGATCCTCTCGTAACGAGCGAAGGACTTTCGGCGCTTGGTGTTATGACTCCCGCTATGTTCGAGAGCATGAAAGAACAAACGTTGAAAATAACAAAAATCGTAGCCGACGATCTCAAAACCATCGGTCTGGACCTTTGGGACATTAAGTTCGAGTTCGGTTATAATAACGGCGAAGTAATCCTTATCGACGAAATCGCTTCGGGCAATATGCGCGTCTATAAAGGCGATACTATCGTTCCTCCCGTAGAACTGACAAAACTCATCAATAACAGATAATCAAAAAACAAAAAAAGGTTCGCATCAATCTTATGATGCGAACCTTTTCGTTTTGTTCAAAAAATCATTTATCAGTAGAGTCTGCTGTTTCCTTCAAAGACGAAACCGACCGTTCCTTTGTTGATATGCGCGCCGATCACCGGACCTATCCAACCAATCTGTACGGTAGAGCCAAAACGCTTCTCAATAGCGCGCTTTGCTTCTTCGGCTTTGTCGAGCGCGTCTGCGTGCGCCAGCCAGATTTTCTTGTTCGCGGGCTCGGGGCAGTATTCCTCAATGTGATCAAGTACCGTTTTAAGAGCCTTTTTCCAACCCACGGGCTTTTTGTGCACGGACAGTTTGCCCTCGTTGTTAAAGATAATAATGGGTTTGATACCGATCATAGTGCCAATAACCGCGCTCGCCGCGCCTATTCTGCCACCGCGCTTTAAGTGGAACAGGTCGTCAACGATGATATAAGCCTGAATGCGGAGCGCGTAATTTCTTAAAGTATCCGCCGTTTCTTTTGCGCTGACGCCGGAGTTTTTAAGTTCCAATGCCTTTTCAAGCATGGGAGTTTCGGCTTGCGTTGCGCCCAAAGTATCAACGACGTATACTTTTGCGTCCGAGTGCGCCTCGTTAAAACTCTCCGCAGCCTTGCACGCCGACGTGTAAGTCTGACTAAGACCGCTGGACAGGCAAAGGTGAACGATATCCTTTTTTTCTTTATCGTAAAGGCTGTTCCAGAATTCTTCGTGATTGTATGGATTTATCTGGCTCGTTACGGGCAAAGCGCCGTTTTTTAAGTCGTTGTAAAATTTTTTGTAATCTTCTTCGCTGTCTGAGAAGTCCTCATGACTAACTCCGTCCACCGTATAAGTAAGAGGTACGATATGTACGCCAAGGTTTTCGGCTACGGGACGGAAAAGGTCAATTGCGCTGTCAGATGATATTGTGAACATTAGGGTTCTCCGTATTTTGATGTTATTCAATTATACTATATCTGCTTTAATATTTCAAGCAAATTGAGCATAAGTGTGCAAATATATAATTTGAAAAAATTTCAATAAAAATTCATAAATAATGTTTGCAAAAAAAGGTAAAAACGCTTGACTTACGGGGGTATTTTTGTTATTATAAGGAGCACCTTGAAAGAGGGGTGTTCTTTTTTAGTGTGCCACAGGTAGTTTATAGAAGAAATGGTGGCGAATTTACGGAGGCTGACATGGCTAAGAATACAAGTAGAAACAGAATCACTCTTGCTTGCACCGTTTGCAAACAGAGAAATTACGATACGTTCAAAAACAAGAAGAACGATCCCGATCGTATTGAGCTTAAGAAATACTGCAAGTTCTGCAAAACCCACACTGCTCATAAAGAAACAAAATAAGGAGTAGCGTAATGGCTAAGGATAATAAAGACAAGAAAGTAAAGAAGGTAAATCCGATTACGGCTACTTTCAGCGAGCTCAAACAGGTGAGTTGGCCTACGTTTGGTATTACTATGAAGCGTCTTGGCACGGTTCTCGTTATTACCGGACTTTTCCTTCTCGTACTTATCGGTATTGACGCATTGCTCGGTTTTATTCACCGTGAACTTTTCCAGATAGCTGCAACGACGAGAGATTATCTTACCGTTGCTCAGATATCTGCGCTTATCGTAAGCGCGGTGCTTGTAGTGGGCTCAATCGTATGTTTTATCATTTATAAGGTATTGAAGTCAAAGAATAAGGATTGATATTATGGGAATTGAAAACGCAAAGTGGTACATTCTTCACACGTATTCTGGTTATGAAAACCAAGTGGAAATGAACCTTAAAATGGTCTTTGAAAAGAACAATCTTACCGAAAGACTTTTTGAAATAACTATTCCCATGGAAGAAGTTCTTGAAGAGAAGAACGGCAAAAAGAAACTCGTAAAGCGCAAGATGTTCCCTTGCTACGTATTCATAAAAATGGATTACGACAACAGTATGTGGCATATTATTACGCAGACGAGAGGCGTTACCGGTTTCGTAGGTCCTATGGGCAGACCTTTGCCCCTTACCGAGGACGAGATTCGCAGAATGGGACTGGAAAAAGTCGTTGCGAAAGCCGATTATGAAGTGGGTGACGTAATAAAAATCGTGGACGGTCCTCTCAAAGACTTCGTCGGTAACATTGAAACCATTGACAAAGAAGCGCAGAAATGTCGCGTATCCGTATCTATGTTCGGAAGACAGACTCCCGTTGACTTGGAGTTCTATCAGATAGAACCCATTACGGACTAAAATCGTAGATAATTCAGGAGAGCGAAAGCTCGTTCGTACTGCGATTATATAATAATTTATATAAGGAGAAACAAAAATGGCAAAGAAATTGCAAGCGGTCGTTAAGTTACAGCTTCCCGCAGGCAAAGCCACCCCGGGACCTCCCGTAGGCTCATCCCTCGGTCCCCACGGTATTAACATACCCGGCTTTACCAAGGAATTCAACGAAAAGACCAGAAATCAAGAAGGCATGATTATCCCCGTGGTAATCAGCATTTACTCAGACAGAAGTTTTACCTTCATCATGAAGACGCCTCCCGTGCCCGTTCTTATCAAGAAAGCGCTCGGAATCAACAGCGGATCGGCAAAGCCCAATAAGGACAAAGTCGGCAAGCTCACAGCGGCTCAAGTAGAAGAGATTGCAAAGACCAAACTCCCCGACCTCAACGCAGGAAGCTTGGAAGCAGCAATCAGCATGGTTAAAGGAACCGCGCGCTCAATGGGCGTAACGGTAGAAGGCTAAGGGAGGACGCAAAATGAAACTCAGCAAGAATTACAAAGCGTCTATCACCGAAGTTGACGTAAAGAAAGCATATGATCCCGAGATCGCTGTTGGTAACGCAATCGCTACCGCAAAGGCTAAGTTCGACGAAACTATCGAACTTCACGTTCGTCTCGGTGTTGATCCCCGTCAGGCAGACCAGCAGGTACGTGGTACCGTAGTTCTTCCTAACGGAACAGGTAAGAAAGTAAAAGTTCTCGTTATCGCGAAAGGCGAAAAGGCAGACGCAGCAGCAGCGGCAGGCGCAGATATCGTAGGCGCGGAAGAAATCATCCAGAAGATTATTTCTGAAAACTTCCTTGACTTCGACGTGTGCGTAACCTCTCCCGACATGATGGGACAGATGGGACGTGTAGCGCGTATCCTCGGACCGAAGGGACTTATGCCCTCGCCTAAGTCAGGTACCGTTACTATGGACGTTGCAAAGGCAGTAAGAGATGCTAAGGCAGGTAAGGTTGAGTACAGACTTGACAAGACCGCAATCATCCACTGTCCTATCGGCAAGAAGTCTTTCGGTAAAGACAAGCTTCTCGAGAACTATCAAACGCTTATGGATGCTATCGTTAAGGCAAAGCCTGCGGCAGCAAAAGGCGTATATATAAAGAGCGTAACGCTTGCCGCTACTATGGGCCCTGGAATCAAGGTTGCTCACAGAATCTAAATAGCAAGCGCGGTCGAAAGACCGAATATCTACCGTAGAAACAAGTGACCGCAAGGTCTTAAATCCATAACGGGGCTAGTCGAGGCAGAACTTACAATGTATTATAAACGGCAATAGTCCGTTTAATAACACTGCAAGGCCCCGACAAACCGTCGGGGCTTTTATAAATCCTGTCGTCGCTTTGGCGTTCGGCAAAAGGAGGTTAATAAGATTAATGGCAAATAAAGAAATAATCGCGGCAAAGGAGGCCCTCGTTAACGAGGTTGCAGAGAAGATTCAGAAGTCCAAGAGCGTGGTACTCGTAAACCACTGCGGACTTACAGTGGAACAGGACACCGCTCTCCGTGTCGAGATGAGAAAAGCAGGCGTTGAGTATAAGGTTATAAAGAACAAGATTCTTGTTCGCGCTTTCGAAAAATGCGGATTTACCGGTTATGAGAAAGTGTTCGAAGGACCTACCGCTGTTGCGTTCTCTTACGAAGATACCGTTGCAGGCGCAAAGGTAGCAGTAGAGGGCGGACAGAAGACCAAAATGCTCGAACTCAAAGGCGGTATTATTGAAGGCAAGTCAGCAACGATCGACGAGCTCAAAGTTCTTGCAAGCATACCTCCCAAGCCCGTGCTTCTCGCTCAACTCCTCGGAGTTCTTACCGCGCCTATGCGCAATCTCGCCGTCGTTATCAGCGAAATCGCAAAGAAGTCGGCGTAATAAACCAAGTGGTATGACCGCTTAAAACAAAAATTAAAATCTAAAAAAATTATTATTAAAAATTCAAGGAGAATATAAAAATGGCTGATATAGCAAAAATCGTTGAAGAGATCGAGAAGATGAGCGTTATGGAGCTCAACGATCTCGTAAAGGCAATTGAGGAAAAATTCGGAGTATCCGCTGCAGCAATGGCAGTAGCAGCTCCCGCAGCAGGCGCAGCAGCTCCCGCAGTAGAAGAAAAGACTGAGTTCGACGTAGTTCTTACCAACGTTGGCGCAAACAAGATCCCTTGCATCAAGGTAGTTCGCGAACTTACCGGTCTTGGCCTTGGCGAAGCAAAGGCAGTAGTAGACGGCGTTCCTTCCACCGTAAAGGAAGGCGTTTCCAAGGAAACCGCTGCAGAAATTATTGCAAAGTTCAAGGAAATCGGCGCAACTGCAGAAATGAAATAATTTCAACGCAAACAAACGTAAAAACCTTTCGGATTATTTCCGAAAGGTTTTTTATATATTTCATTTTTCGCCCGTGATTATTGTGTACAACAGTCACCGTTATATGTTATAATAAATAAGATATAGTGGAAATTTTGGAAAAAAATCAAAATTTTTACCGAATATTTGCTATTACGTAATTAAAAGTTTATATTCGGGCATTATAATAAGCACATACAACTATTAAATGGCATCAAGGGAGACAAACTTGAAAAATAAAAGAAAAGCATTAATAATCGGTGGCGGAGTATCCGGCATGGCTACGGGCATATATTTGCTCAACAGCGGTTACGACGTTGAAATACTAGAAAAGAACACTTGTCCGGGTGGCGCGTGCGTCGGCTGGGAGAGAAAGGGCTGTTATATCGACGGCTGTATTCATTGGCTGGTAGGTACGAATACCGAAAGCCCTTACTATAAAATGTGGCGAGAGATAGGCGCGCTGAACGATGAAACGGAGATTTTCTTCCAAAACGACTTTTCTGTATTCGATTTCCCCGACGGTACGAAACTTACCGTGTGGGCGGACTTGAAGAAATTTCACGAAGAATTGCTTTCTATTGCGCCCGAAGACGAAAAAGAAATAAACAAATTCATCCGTCGCATCCGTCGTTTCAGAACTATTGAAGGTCCGGTAGATAAGCCCGTGGATATGATGAGTCCTATTCGCTTGCTCCATATCGGTTTTACGATGTGGCGTGATTATTTCTGGGTAGCGAAGTATTCCAAAGTAGACAACGTCGAGTACGGCAAACGCTTCAAAAACAAAAAACTGCAATACTTCTTCGCTAATTATATGGCCCCGGGATATAATCATATGAGTATGCTGTATATGCTCGCGCACGTGATGAATAAGGACGGCGGAATACCCATTGGCGGTTCAATGGCAATGAGCGAGCGTATTTATAAGAAATTCACTTCGCTTGGCGGAGTAATGCGTTTTGGCAAAGAAGTTCAGCGGGTGAGAATAATAGACAATCGCGCAGTCGGAGCAGAAACGAAGGACGGTGATTTCTATCCTGCCGACTGGGTGGTATCGTCCACGGCGACTGAGCATTGCTTGAAAAAACTCCTCGGTGGAGAGTACCCCGTCAAGAAGATAGACGAACGCCTTGCAAACAAAGAGAAATATCCCATTTATACGATGACGATAGCCGTATTCAAGTGCAGTGAAGATATTCGCAATATGCCACTCGGCTTGCACGCCGTTACTGAAGAGCCACTCGTTATAGACAAGGAGTACGACGGTATTGCGCTTCGTAACTATGCTTATGATAAGACGATGAAAACACCGGACGGCTCTTGCGTCCTTCAAGCGCAGATAGTCGGCGACGACGATATGTATTTCTGGTGGAAAGCGCGTAAGCAGAACGGAACGTATAGGGAAGAAAAAGCGCGCGTAGGTAAAGAAATTCATCAAAAGATTATTTCGAGATACCCCGAACTCGCAGGTAAACTTGAACTTATCGACTTCGTAACGCCCTGCACCTATGAACGCTATCTCAACACCCGCCACGGCTCTTTCCAAGGCTTCGTGCATACAAAAGAGGGCAAAGCCCTTATGCAAAAAGGCATGGTAAAAGGTCTGAAAAACTTTATTCTTTCAGGTCAATGTATCTTCCAGAGCGGTGGACTTCCGCCCGCTATGATTACGGGTAAGTTTGCGGCAATGCGTATCTGTAAGGAAGACGGCGTATTTTTCCGCACCCACTCTCCGTCACCTTTTATTATCCCTATTACGCTTAAACGTAAACAAAAGGTCAGATAATTATAAATCAATATTCAGCATAAAACAAAGAGAGCAAGAGTAAAAGGATAAAATCCTTATATTCTTGCTCTGTTCGTTTTGATAGATGAGTTGATGCAACATATTTTCCAATATTATTAAATTTTTATGCGAAAGTATTGAAATATATTTTCGTTTGTGTTATTATATATGCAAGATAGATGAAACGGAGAAAAACAAATGAACATATGGCACGACGTTAGTCCGGCAAGAATTACGCCCCGTGACTTTTTGGCTTGCATAGAAATTACGAAAGGACAAAAGCAGAAGTACGAACTCGACAAAGAAACGGGTATGCTCATACTCGACAGAGTTTTATACACGTCCACTCACTATCCTGCCAACTACGGCTTTATTCCGAGAACGCTCTCGGATGACGTCGATCCGCTTGACGTACTCGTGCTTTGCTCAGAGCCCATACTGAACTGCTCGCTCGTGCGCTGTTATCCAATCGGCGTAATCACGATGGAGGACGGGGGAGAAATGGACGAGAAGATCGTTGCGCTCCCGTTTGGTGATCCTGCCAACGCTTGCTATCGTTCCATACACGATATGCCCGAGCACCTGATGAAAGAGATGGAGTATTTCTTCACCGTCTATAAACAACTCGAAGGCAAAAGCACCTTCGTTTCCAAAATCGAGGGACACGTCGTAGCGCGTGATGTCATACAACGTTGTATGGCCGCTTATAACGCCAAGCACGTAAAATAACAAATAAAAATAAAGCGAGCCTTTTGCAGTCAAGCAAAGGGCTCTTTTCGTGTTTGTTTTATTTTAAACTATTCAAACGGGAATCGCGCCGTTGTTCCCGACAGCCTCGTTATTTGCGTATATAACGCGTTAATCCACGGCTTTCATTGAATCCGCCATATCTATCTTTTTGAGTTTGGGGAGAAGTATTAAGTCAACAAGCGCGGAGAATATCAGCGTTGCGCCTGCCGATACGAAGAAACTCCACCATTGTATAAGGATGGGGAAGGTAAGACTGGGCGAATTGATCGAGAAGAGTACGAAGTTCAGCAGTCCGAAGCCCAGTCCAAAACCGCACAATATGCCGAGCAGTACGAGAATAAATATTTCACGGAAGACGTACCCTGCGACTTCGCCCATACGGTAGCCAAGTACTTTGAGCGTGGCGATTTCTTTTTTGCGCTCGCCGATATTGATGTTCGTCAGGTTGTAAAGCACGATAATCACAAGCGCGCCTGCGCACACGATAAGCACGACGACGATAAGCGAAATGGTCTGCCCCATATTGTCGAACATAACCTTTTCAGTGGACGTGAACGTAACGCCGTTTACGCATTTGATCTTGAACAAATCTTCGGTGGCGGTAGGCTGATCGGCCTCGTCAATATTGCTCTGAACAAGCAGGGAATTGAAAGAAGCGTCACCGAATTTGTCAGTCTGCGCATAAATATCTTTGCCAATAAACACCCAACTTTCCGAATATATCGTAACGACGTCCGTTATCTCAAACGACACGGTTACGTCGCTTGCGTTGGTGACGTTTATCTTATCGCCTACGCCCAGTCCGAGCGCATCTGCAACCCCTTTGGAAATCTTCACGTCGTTGCCGTCAAAATCCCCAATGTCTATATAATTGGTCAGATTTGCATCGCCCGTAACGATATTTGCGTTTTCCTTGCGTTTGTCCGTGCTCAGACTTCCGCGCTCTTTGCGAACTTCAACGTAATCTTTACCGCTTAAAAAGTCGGTCATTTCTTCGCTTTCGGCGTAATTTGCCGTCACCCCAATCGTAAGGTCGTACGAATAAATCTGATTGAACTGCAAATCAGTCACCGCCGAAACCGAATTAAGCATACCGAGTCCTGCTACTATAAGCGCGCTACAACCTGCTACCGCAAGCACGGTCATTATCAGATTGCGCTTGAAACGGAAGATATTGCGGAGCGATGCTTTGTACTTGAACGGGAGCAATCCCCACAGCGGTATGCGTTCTAAAAGTATGCGTTTGCCGGGCTTGGGCGCGCGCGGTTGAAGAATAGATGCAGGTGTTTCTTTAAGCGACGAAGCGCAGGCAAAAATGGTTACGATAAGAGTGGAAATAATAGCCACGACGGCAGATACGGCAATCATTACGAAGTCTGCCGTGAGATGGAAGGCAGGGAGAACGTACATAGAGCCGTAAGCCTTCCAAATGACGACAGGCAGAATAGTCAGTCCCAGCGGTACTGCAACGATTAGTCCAAGTATGCAAGCCGTTAAGGCGTACGCGATATACTTTGAAGCAATGGACGCGCCCGAAAATCCCAGACTTCTCAGCGCGCCGATTTGCGAACGGTCTTCGTCTACCATGCGTACTATCGTGGAAAAGGCGACGAGGGCGGCTACGGCGATAAAGAAAATAGGGAATACCGTCGCTATGTTAGCAACCTTGTCGGCGTTTATGGAAAGGCTGTAATAGGAAAGATTAGTGGAGCGGTCAAGGATATACCAACCGTCTTTTTTGATATCCGTCAGATTGTTTTTTACTTTCGTGGCGTAATCGTCATAATCTTCGGTGAACGCAGTATACTTTGCAGTATCGTCGGCAGTCACCCAAATCTCTGTCGTCATGCCGAGATTCTTAATCATACTGCTGAGGAGCGAACTGTCCGCAAAGAATATATAATCCACCTTGCCGTCGCCGATAGTACAGGTTTCGTCTACGTATGAAAAATAAAGCGGAGAACGGACCGTGCCGACTATTTCAAACTCGTAGGTGTCAAAAAGAGTTACGGGAATAGAAAAATTACCCATATCTACGGTCATCTTCCGATAATCTTCCGTAACGGTTACTTTTTTGCCGAGCGTATAATTTTCCATATTGCCGAACGGCTCGACAGCGACGATTTTATTCGCTTCTTCGTAAGAAAGGTTCTTACCGTCCGTCAGTACCGTTTTGTTTACCGTAGGCGCATCGTCGGTTATATAAAATCTTGCAGATTTTTGCTTTCCGTCTACGTTAACCATAGCGTCGTATGAGAACAACGCCTGTACGTCCTTTATTTCGTCGCATTCCTCGATAATCTTTACGTCGCCACTTGAAAAACCCGTTTCAGAGCGCAGAGAAAAATCTTGCAGATTATTTTGTATAAAATACTCGTTAAAAGAATATTTTATGTCGGGAGTGGAAACAGTCAGACCAATAAGAAAAGCCACGCCAAGCATAATAATGCCCGCGATAGCTATAAACCGTCCGAAACTACTTCCAAACTCTTTGAAAATGATTTTTGATTTTTTCTTCATTGCTTTACCAAACGAGTTCCTCTACGGGGGTGGGATTATCGTTAATCGCTTCATAAATGACTTTGCCGTTTCGCATACTGAAAACTCTGTCCGCCATTTTCGTGAGTTCTTGATTGTGCGTAATAATAATGACAGTCTTTCCCGTTTCTCTGCAAATTTTCTGTAAAAGAGCAAGTACGCTCTTGCCCGTAGTAAAGTCAAGCGCGCCCGTAGGCTCATCGCAAAGCAGTATTTTCGGATTTTTCGCAATAGCGCGGGCAATAGACACGCGCTGTTGTTCTCCTCCCGAAAGCCGAGAAGGGAAGTTCTTTATGCGGTCACCTAAGCCAACGAGTTCAAGCGTTTTTTTGGGATCAAGCGGATTTTTACAAATCTCTACCGCAAGTTCGACGTTTTCAAGAGCAGTCAAGTTCTGTACGAGATTATAAAATTGGAATACGAAACCGACGTCATGACGGCGATATTCAGTCAGTTGTTTAGCGTTCATTTTGCTTATTGTTTTGCCGTCCAATTTTACTGTACCGCTCGTTACGGTATCCATACCGCCAAGAAGGTTCAGTACGGTAGTTTTTCCCGCGCCACTCGGTCCTACGACAACGCAAAAATCCCCCTTTTCAATCGAGAGATTAACGCCGTCCACCGCATTGATTTTGTTCGTGCCCATGACGTAGGTTTTCTTTACTTTCCGCATTTCAATAAACGCCATATTGTCCACCTTAATTGCAACCTAAAACGTACTTATCGCAAAAATTCCATTATAACGTAAGTTGTTAATAAAAATATATATTTATTTTATAATATTGTCAAGTACATATTAATGAAAAATTTGTCAAAAGCAAAATATTTTAAAATAATAAAAAATCCGACGCAAAACGACCTTGCTTGCTTGCGAATTTTTGAATAATATGCTATTATTAAATTACAAAGGTACTGGCATAAGTTTTGTTAGAACTTTCGGAAATTAAATTATGTAACATCGCCTGATGATCCATACAAGGAGGGGAAAATATGTTAGAATGGATTCAGAATAATTTGCCTATTGCTATTGCGATAGCGGTGGCAGTCTTGCTCGTAATTATTCTCGTTATAGTGCTTATCGTACGCGCAAGCAAAAAGAAGAAAGCGACTTCGGACGAAAATCTTTCAAAAGATGACGTATCTCCCGTTGAGACGGAAATAAAACCTGCGCCCGTTATTGAAGAAACACCCGTTGTTGAAGAAAATCCTGTGACGGAAGAAACTTCTGTGGTGGAAGAAACACCCGTTGTTGAAGAAACTCCCGTAGCGGAAGAAACTCCCGTTGTTGAAGAAACTCCCGTAGCGGAAGAAACTCCCGTCGTGGAAGAAACGCCTGTTGTAGAAGAAAAACCTGTGGCAGAAGAACTTCCTGCGCCGAAAACTCGCGCGAGGACGGGTTTAGAAGCCAGAAAAAGAATTGTACCCATTAAGATAGAAATCAAAAAGCCAATAACAAAAGTGGCGAAGCCGGAGCCCAAGAAAGAACGACAAGAAAAACCAAATCTCAAAGAAGTTATCAATGAAGTTGTGTATGATTCTGTGGCGCTCAAAGGTAGCCGTAGCGTAGGTAAGTGGACGATTGAGCAGAAATGCGATAACGAATTTATGGCGATGCTTTACGCCAACAACGGCGAACTTATGCTCAGTAGTGAAACTTATACGACGGAAGCAGGCGCGCGCAACGCAATCAATACCATAATAAAAGGCGCAACGAGCGGAAAGTTTATAGTATACCGCGATAAGGCGAATAATTATTATTATAAGCTTAAAACGGCGAATAACAGACTGCTCTGCGTAGGCGAGATTTATAAGACGAAAGACCGTTGCGAAAAAGCGGTGGAGTCAGTTAAGCGTATTGCTCCCGAAGCGCTCGTGACCGACGGAGTGAGCGTAGGTAGTAAATACATTTCCTATACACCCGAAAAGGTCAGCGGTTACGAAATTAAAAAAGCGACGAGAGGCAAGTGGAAAATCACAAACGAAAACGGTACTTATTCTGCCCAACTGTTTGCTTCCAACGGACAGCTTATGATCTCTACCGAAGAAGTATCGACTTTGCGTTCGGCAATATCTGCCGTTGAATCGGTAAAGAAAAATTCTTTTGAAGGGAATTTCATTATTGACCGTGATAAATTCGGCAGATATTATTATAAGCTTCGTAATGCGCAAAAGAGCGTTATCTGCATAAGCGAAGCGTACGAGTCTTTTGATTCTTGTACGTCCGCGCTCGAATCGGTAAGAAAGTTTGCCTACACCGCTGTACTTCCTGCCGAAATGAAAGAAAAAGAATAATTAGGCATATGTAATATGAAAAGAATTGCAACTGAAAGTTGCAATTCTTTTTTGCATTACTGATTGCGATAATTCTTTGAGTTACGTTTGCGCTACTGCTTTTTACTGAACGTTTCCGTTCTTTTTCTCTCTATATGCAAGAAGAGCCTTTGCTAATTGATCAGGGCAAGAAGTGTTGCTTCTGCAAATAATTCCTTTCAGCATAGGTACGATTTCATCTATCGTTTTTCCGTTAACAAGGCGTGATATACCTTGCAAGTTACCCGAGCAACCGCCCACGAATTTTACGTTCGTTACTCTTTCTTCGTCGTCTACTCTAAAAATAATTTGTCTTGAGCAAGTTCCAAAAGTATTATATATTTCCATAAGTCCTCCAAACAGGTTTTTAATCAATCATTTTTTCGTATATCATTGAATACACTTCCGCAGCCGTACTGTCCCACTTATTATAAACGGCCTTTGCTACGGCTCGGTTAGCCACGTTAAGTTTAAGTTCCATTGTCGTGCGCGTGGGATCTACGATTTTAAGTTGTACGGTGTACGAGCCATCCTCGTTTTTATAATATCCGCGGGCGTATTCCTGCGCGCGTTTATACGACATGCGGTTTTCTTTGATGTACTCGGCAATCTCGTTACGCTTTGAAGCAGGTATGCGCGTAAAGAAACTGTCCAGACACTCTCGCCCCGACGTGGTTATGGTGTAATAATCGCTTCGGTCGTTAGTCGTCTTGAATACAAATCCAGCATTTACAAGGTCGCCAAGGCACTCGATACTCTCCATATAATTAATCCAGTTATTACGGCTTGCGCACATTTCAAGAAGAGTTTTTTCAGTAATAGGAATACCCATCTTGTCAAAGACGAATAACAGCATTAATTTATTTACAAGAATGTTTTCTTCAAGTTCCATTAGCGTAACCGTGCCTCCAATTATATATTATAACACATATATTCACAAAATGGAATAGGTTTTTGAAAAATTTTTGAAAAATTTTTGAAAAATTTTTTACTTTTTCGTCAACCTTTTGCTTTGCATAAGTTGACAAAAGCCTTGCAGACGTTTATAATGCGTACATGAGCATCAAATCTGAAATTTTGAAGAGATTATATAAAGGCGAAATATGCGGTGAACTTCTTGCTCGGGACTTGGGCGTAAGCCGTACGGCGATATGGAAAAACGTAAAACAGTTAATAAGCGAGGGCTTTGACGTTCAGGCGAAAAGCAGGGGTTACGTTCTTTTTGGGCCTACGCCTTTGTGCAAAGAAGGAGTGGCGCATTATCTTAATTCGTTTTGGAGCGTGGACGTAGTGGACGAAACCCCCTCCACCAACGATTTGGCGAAGATTAAAGGAAGCGAAGGCTGTGACAGATACGCCATAATTGCAAAAAGGCAAAGTAAAGGCAGAGGCAGACTTCAACGCCCCTTTTTTGCGCCCGAAGGCGGAATATATTTAAGCGTTGTTATTCGTCCCAAACTTCACGTTTCCGAGTGCGGAAAAATTACGGCGTACTCTGCAGTAGCAACTGCGCGAGCAATAGAAAAATTCGGTATTAGCGTAGGCGTTAAGTGGGTAAACGACTTGTATATCGGCGAAAAAAAAGTATGCGGTGTGCTTTCGGAAGGTAGCGTGGGTATGGAGGGCGGAATGCTTGATTACGTCGTGATAGGCGTAGGAATAAACGTAAAGGACGTGAAGTTTCCTTCCGAACTTCAAGATATTGCAACGTCTTTGGAAAAGCAAACGGGGAGTGTAATCGACTTAAACAAACTATCTGCGCTCGTAATAGAAGAACTTGGTAAGTTCTCCGAAGAAATAAAGAGCGGGGAATTTATAAAAGAATACAGGGCGCGCTCTATAATCACAGGCGCGCGCGTATATTCGGCAGAGGACGGTGAGGTTACCGTACTTGGCATAGACGACGATTGCGCGCTTATTGTGGACGCGTCGGGCGTAACGAAAAAATATACGGCAGGGGAGGTTTCACTTCGTCTGAGATGAGTATAACCGCGCAACAAATCACAAAAGTAGCGCTCTTTACCGCCATAATAACTATATGCGGTCCGCTTACGATACCGATAGGCGTCGTGCCTTTGTCGTTATGTTCGCTTGCCGTAATGATTACCGCTTGCTCGGTTGGTTTTATTGGTTCGTCAGTAGCGACGGCGACTTATCTTCTGCTCGGCGGTATCGGTTTACCCGTCTTTTCAGGTTTTTCGGGTGGTTTTGGCGTACTCGTTGGGCCGACGGGCGGATATTTACTCGGTTATCTTATAATGGCGATTATCACGTCCATAATAAGCCGAAAAAAAAGGTTGCTCTTTTATGCCGTGGCGTGCGCTATGGGAACGCTTGCGCTTTATTCGTGCGGTACGGCTTGGTTTGTGGCGCAGACGGGAACGGATTTTCTTTCGGCGCTTGCTTTGACCGTCTTGCCGTTTCTGCCCTTTGACGCGGTAAAAATCATAGTAGCATCGGTCGTAGGAGATCGTTTGAATAAAATAATAAAAAAGGAAAACAAAAATGGATAGAGTAGAAAAAGCAAAAGATTATTTCAGACAAGGATACGCCTGCTCGCAGGCAGTTGCAATGCCGTACGCGGATCTTTTCGGTATGAAAGAAAGCGACGTAGCGAAGATGATGCTCCCGTTCGGCGGAGGTTTTGGACGTCAGCGTTTGATTTGCGGAGCAGTAAGCGGAATGAGCGCGGTTATAGGTATGGCACTGGCAGAAGAGGGCGGTGGCGCGGAAAATAAAAAACACGTTTATTCCGTCACCGTGGAACTTTGTAATAAGTTCAAGGCAGAAAACGGCAGTCTTATTTGCGCCGAACTTTTGGAAAAAGCGCGACTTTCCGTACAAACGGGAGGCTCGCCCGAAGAACGCACACCCGAATATTATAAAAAACGCCCGTGCGTGGAAATTGTCGGCTCAGCAGTACGAATTTTGGAAGACTATCTCAAAACAGCAGGGAAGATATAATTTTATATTTGCGTATTGACAAAATTAAAGTTTTGTGCTATAATAATATAAATCATATATTCAGGAGGAAAGAATGAAAAAATTATTAAGTATATTGATGTCAGCCTTGCTTTTAACGGCAGGTATAGTTACGTTAACGGCGTGTGATAATGTGCCGACACCGCCCGAAGGTTATAAGGCTTATGTTGGCGAAGAGGTCTATTTTGCTTATCCTGATACGTGGGAAAGTTTTGCGAATTCTTTGGCTATTGTGGCGTATAAAGACAATACAACGGGATCAAACGTAGCCTTAGCCAGCGAGCCTAAATCTGACCTTTATAAGAATATGACTGTCGCTCAGTTTAAGCAGATGATCACCCCTTCTCTTGAACTAATGGGTGGAACTGTTTTAAATGCTTTTGTCGGGCAAAGAACAAATGACAAAGAAACAGCAATAACGGAGTTGTCTTACACTTATAGGATAACGGTAGAGACGGTTTCCGTCACGGTGAAACAATATATGTATGTTTTTGAGGCCGGAGATAAAAATTATAGCGTTGCGCTGACTTTTAATTCAGAAGTAAATGCAATCGTAAGAAGCACGATTTTCAACTCAATAAAAGTATTGAAATCATAATAATAAAGAATTAACACTCTACATAAAAAAATACCGTTTCAATCGAACGGTATTTTTGTTTGCCCAATAAGTTTGCGCTTGCCTCTCAAACGGGGAATAGGTTTCTCACAGACTTTCGAGAAAATCGTTGAGCAGTTTTCGCTGTTTGACGGTTAAAGCGGAAATCTTGTCGAGTAATTCCGACTTTTCGTTAAAGAATTCTCCCAGCGTAATGCCGAGAGCGAAGCAAATATTGTCCAGCGTTTCTACTGTGGGGCATTTC
>JAFXKH010000030.1 GCA_017531795.1 Clostridia bacterium | reverse complement strand
TTTGAGCGTTGTAGTGCTCACGCTGTGTATGATATTTACAACTATGACAGGCTGTGACGACAACGAATATCAACTTCCTGATGACTATAATATGAGCCAGCAGCATGATCGGGAAATTGAAAGTTACGCTCGTATACCGACTTTAGACGAGGATTTTGATGATGACGAGATTACTATTATTCTCGACGGCGAGCATAGCGGTACGGGCATTGGAAACAGTAGTTATAATTTTGATGAAGTAATAGCAGAATTTAAAAAAGTGGACAATATTGATATTAATTCAGTTGAAGAATTATTCAAGCCAAAAGAGGGGGAAACTGTTTCGGCAACATACCGCAGAATGTTGATAGTAAAGCTCAAAACTCCTGGCAAAGAAAAAATAATAGAAGCAATTAAACAACTGCAAGAATTGGATATGGTCTTAGTCGCCGAGCCTAAATATAACCGTTCTGCTGTAGATGATTAGCTATCAACTGATATAGGTCATATGTTCGTGAAACAGTCTGCGGTCGGTTGGACGGAAGTAACTCTTACGGATGTGGAGATAAATACGGAAGTGACGACTGCATATAGCCCTGTTACGTACGGACATCTGTGTTATTATGTGAACGGTATGCTGTCAATGCCGGGAGGAATTTCGGGCTTGATAAACATATTTGAAGTCGATCCCACGACTATGACAATTGACGAGGAAGCGTACGCCGAAGATATAGCGGAATACGGGCTGTTTACGTATGAAGAGTTTTCGGAAGAATACGAAGTAAGCGAAGAAGTGTTTGAAGCCTTTAACGGAAGATACCTTAAAGTAGCGATCGGAAAAGGACTAATAACAGAAGAACGTATAGGAGAATTGATTGAAAAATATTCTGAATTCTTTGTGATATAATCAAGAAATAACGTTGTAAAACATAATAATATAAGGAGGGCAATATGGAAACAGGACAAAAAGAGAGCAAGTCGGCAGTATTATCAAGGTTGTCAGATTTCTCAAAAGCGCTTACAGTAATAATTGTAGGTAGTATTATACTAATGCTTATAGGCATAGGTATTTTTATTGCGGTTACTGTTATTACAAAGCCGTTTTCACCTGATATCAAAGATGATGTTTATTTGAAATACTTTGTTACAGACAGTAGCCAAACAAATGAAAAATGCGTTCGCGTGGTAGGCTTTACTTATAATGGGTTACAACAGGAAACAATAGAGATACCGAGTGAAATTGGCGGATATCCGGTACTTGAAATGGGATATACCGACTATGATAATTATCCTGATTATGAGTTTACGAGCCAAAATCTAAAAAAATTATATCTTTATGCTGACGTAGATGTGCTGGACCGTTTTGGCGGACATGAAATGGACTTAATGCTTTGCTCGGTACGTGATGATTTAACACATCTTATAGGTTCGCATTTTTCCACGAAAAACATTTATTACTACAAGTCGCTAATAGATGACGTTTCTTCTGGATATACGCTAAAACCCGCAAACGTAGTTTTTATGAACAATTATTCGAATGAAGTGAACGGTGGATATTATTCCTTAGATAACGTAAACGCAGGTGAACTTATACGCAAGCCGACAGATCCCAAAAGAAATGGATATGAGTTCAATGGTTGGTATACTGACGAAGATTGTAAAACCGTTTGGGATTTCAGCGTTGCGCCAACGATAGGAGAAAATGAAGAGTTTAGGCTTTACGCCGATTGGGAAGCAGTATAGCATAGCAAAATAAAACAATCAGGTTATCTTCGGATAACCTGATTTATTTTTACGAAATGAGTTTATTCAGTTGTTTTATTGCGGATTTTTCAAGACGGGAAACCTGGGCTTGCGAAATACCGATTTCCTCGGACACTTCCATTTGTGTTTTGCCCTCATAAAAACGTAAAAGTATAATACTGCGTTCACGTTCGGGCAGTTTGGACATAGCCTCTTTCATGGCTATGTTTTCCGTACGTCGCTCAGCGTCATATTTTTCATCGGCAATCTGATCCATAACCATAACGGTTTCTTCTCCGTCGTGATAAACGGGATCGTATAACGAAACGGGATCGGATATAGCGTCAAGCGCGTAAGTTACGGTAGAAACGGGCAAGTCCATTGCGGAAGCGATTTCCTCGTGAGTAACCTCTCTGTCCTCTTTTGCTTCAAGTTCGCGCCTGACGGTAAGCGCCTTATACGCCGTATCACGAATAGACCGCGAAACTCTGAGCGCGGACGAATCGCGCAAAAACCGTCGTATTTCACCGATAATCATTGGTACGGCGTAAGTGGAAAACCGCAGATTGTAGTCGGTATTAAAATTTTTCATCGCCTTAATGAGCCCTACGCAACCGACTTGAAATAAATCGTCGGAAGCCTGCTTTTTACCATAAAATCGTTGAACGATAGATAAAACTAAACGCATATTTGCAGTCAAAAATAATTCTTCTGCTTTTTTGTCACCGTTTTGCGCTTTCTTGATAAGTTCCATGCTTTCTTCGTGAGAGATGGTAGGCAGGGACGAAGTATCTATTCCGCTGATTTCAACTCTTACTTTCATCTTTTGCACCTCTTAGACATTGTGGCTCAAAAGACGGTATATATTCACATAGCGCAAAAACTCCTCAATTTCGACAGGAAATATTTGACGGCACTAACAGACGTAATAACTATTGCATTTTATAAATTAATGTGATATAATATATTTACTTATGGAAAAATATGAAACCTATGAAAATTATGAAGATTTATTGCTCAACGTTGACAATAAATACCCCTTAGTGCCTTTATCTGATGCGGTAGTATTCCCCGGTCATAGTTTATCTTTCAGCGTTAATGACAGAAACGTTGTCAGCGCGCTTTTGGCGGTTGCAAACGAAGACAGAGAAGTGTTCTTCGCAACCTTTACAAAGGCCAACGCGCTCAACGGTAGAGTGGAAGGAATAGTAGGCACGGTAGCAAAAATCAGACAGATTATCAAAAATTCGTCGGGCGGATTAAACATAATAGCGCACGGCCGTAAGCGTATGCAAATTAGCGGATATATAGAAGGCTCTCCTTATGGTAAGGTTGAACTTTGTGATTTTTCGTCAAAAGATGAAGATCCTTTTGTTTTGGAAGCAACGAAGAACGCAATAATTTCGGCTTACTCGCGCGTGACGAAATATATTCCGAAGCTTGCAAACAAAGAAGTGGACTTGACAGACATTGATAGTTTTATCGGCGAATCGGCAGGAAATTTTTACTCGTCGACGGACGAGCGTTATAAACTGCTTGCCACGCCCTCCCGTACAGAACAATTAAACGACGTCTTGCTACATATTGAAAATAAATGCAGGGTTTTGAGTCTTCAACGCGATATTGAAAGCAAAGTAAGAAACAGTATAGATAAAAATCAACGCGAATACTATCTGCGTGAGCAAATCAAAGTACTTCACAAGGAATTAGGCGACGATACCGACGAAATAAATGAATACAGAGAGAAACTCGCCAAAAAAGTTTTACCCGATTTTGCGAGAGAAAAAGCGGAAAAAGAACTTTCACGCCTGAGTAAAATGCCGTCATCAACGCCGGAAAGCGCAATAGCGCGTTCCTATCTCGACCTTATACTCGAACTTCCTTGGACGGAAGAAGGCAACGCCGACATAAACTTAAACGACGTACGCAGAATACTCGACCAAGACCATTACGGCTTGGAAAAAGTAAAACTCCGCATAGTAGAATATCTTGCCGTTTGCTCGTTGAAAAAGGATATGAAAGCGCCTGTGCTTTGCTTCGTAGGACCGCCCGGAGTAGGTAAAACTTCTATCGTTAAGTCAATCGCGCGCGCCATCGGCAGACAGCTCGTAACCGTCAGCCTGGGTGGAGTTCGTGACGAAGCGGAAATACGCGGACATAGACGTACGTACGTGGGCGCGCTTCCCGGCAGAATAATAAGCGGTTTGCGTGATGCAAGCGTAAAGAATCCTGTATTTCTTCTTGATGAAATAGATAAAATGACTTCGGATTTCCGTGGCGATCCATCCAGCGCGCTTCTTGAAGTCCTTGACGTCAACCAGAACGATAAATTCAAAGATCATTATCTTGAAATGGGCTTTGACCTTTCCAAGGTTATGTTTGTAACGACAGCCAATTCGATAGAAGCGATTGACTCGCCCCTTCTTGACAGAATGGAAGTGATCGAAATCGGCGGTTATACTTATAGCGAAAAACTTGCGATAGCGCGTAAATATCTCTTGCCTAAGCAATGTGATGCGAACGGAGTAAAACTTTCTTCCGTATCTTTGTCAGACGAGGCGATTATCCGTATAATCCGCAGATATACGCGTGAAAGCGGAGTAAGAAATCTTGAACGCCAGATAGGTAGCGTTATTCGTAAAATAGCGGTTAAATTGCTTGATAATCCCCGTCGCCGTAAGTTCAACGTGACGGAAAAGAATCTTTTCAAATATCTCGGAAAAGAAGTTTTTTCAGAGGACGTAACTTCGGATAAAAATGAAGTCGGAGTCGTAACGGGACTTGCTTGGACGAGTTACGGCGGAGCAACGCTTGACGTAGAAGTTAGCGTTTTGCCGGGCGGTAAAGGTGAAACACGCCTGACGGGTAATCTTGGCGACGTGATGAAGGAATCAGCGCTTACTGCAACCAGCCTAGTACGTGCGCGCGCGGAAGAGTTTGGCATAGATCCGACCGTCTTTGCCGACTCGGATATCCACGTACACGTTCCAGAGGGCGCAACGCCAAAGGACGGACCGAGCGCAGGAATAACGATGGCTACGGCGATAGCAAGCGCGCTTTCGCACAAGAGCGTGCGAGGCGACGTCGCTATGACGGGCGAAATCACGCTCAGGGGCAAGGTTCTTCCAATCGGGGGATTGAAAGAGAAATCTCTCGCCGCGCTCAGAGCAGGCAAAACGTCCCTTATCGTGCCCAAAGAAAATGAAAAAGACTTTGACGAAATTCCTGCCGAAGTAAAGGAGAGAGTAACTATTTATCCCGTATCGACCATTGACGAGGTATTTGGTTTAGCATTTGTATGATAAAGAACGCGACGTTTATTAAGTCCTTTGCGGACCTGAAAACTTATAAAGCGGAGAGCGAGAAATTCACTTGCCCCGAAATTTGTGTTGCGGGAAGATCCAACGTAGGCAAGTCCTCTTTCATCAATATGCTGACTAACCGTAAAAAACTTGCGAAAACGTCTTCTACACCCGGACGCACCCGACTTCTGAACACTTTCGATATTGACGGAAAGTTTGTTCTTGTCGATCTGCCCGGTTACGGCTACGCAAAAGCCTCCAAAAGCGAAATCGAAAAGTGGAGCAAACTTACGAATGGATATTTCGAAACTACGACAACTCTCGCGCATACCCTTGCGCTCGTGGACATTCGTCACGAACCGACTGCGTTCGATAAACAAATGATAGGCTATCTTTACGCTAACGGCTTGCCGTTTACCGTAATCGCTACCAAGGCGGATAAACTTTCACGAGCAGGTCAGAGCAAGGCTCGCCGTGCAATAGCGACCGCGCTTAAAATCGGCTCGTCCAACGTGATTCTCACTTCCGCAGATACGGGACAGGGCAGAGAAGAAGTAATCGCCCGAATAGAGCAGGTACTTGCCACAGCCAACGAAAGCGTGGAAGATGATATGCCCGAAGAAATCGAAGAGTAACCAAAAACAAAGCCTCCGAATACAATGACGTATGGAGGCTTTTTTGTATGCCAAATTGTTGCCACGACGATAAATTTCCTTGTAGAATTGCCACGCGTCTGATTAGAATATACGACGGCGGATTGCGTGAAACACGAGATTCTTATTCGCTTCCGCTTGAATTTGTAACCGCGCCCATATATCCGCTTACTTTGACGTCCGCTAGCTTTGAAGGTAAAGCAACGGTGACGAACGTAAGTGTTGGAAACTCGCGTGGTAATAGGCGTTTAGTAGATGTCGATTATACTTTTCCCGTCACGGTAATTTACGTGGATGCAAACGGCGTAACGGGGAGAGCGTACACTTCGATAAGCGGGAGTATTTCCGCCTTTTTACGCCTTCCTGACCAAGCGTACAGCGTGGAACTTGGCGTGAGATTTATCTCACGTACGGGCAGAATATCGGGCGACACGCTTCAAATAAGCGGTTGTATGCGAATGACGGTAAGGGTATTGACTGAATTCGACGCAGTAATCAACGTTAGTGAAATAAATTATCCGTATCTTTTAACGCCCGAAAATTTATCTTGCTCTGCGCTTTTTGACGACTAAAACAAGGGATTATCCCTTGCCTTTTTTCCGCGTATTTGTTATAATGCATATATGAGCGTATTTGCAATAAGCGATCTGCACTTATCCATAAACAACTCCAAGCCTATGAATATCTTCGGGCCCGTATGGGACGGTTATCTCGAAAATATAGAAAAGAGTTGGGCTGAAAACGTCACGGAAAATGACGTTGTTTTGCTTGCGGGCGATCTTTCGTGGGCGATGACGTTGGATGAAGCGAGCGCCGATATTTCCTATCTCAACCGATTTATCGGTAATAAAGTATTGATAAAGGGCAACCACGATTATTGGTGGAAGTCAATCTCCGCCGTTCGCTCCGTACTGCCTGAAAACACTTACGCCGTGCAAAACGACAGTATAAAAATAGGTAACAAGGTCATCTGCGGTTCTCGGCTTTGGGCAACACCTGAACAGAATAAGCATTTTACTCCCGAGGACAAGAAGATATACGACAGGGAAGTAATAAGACTGAAAATGTCCCTTGACAGCGCGAAAAAGATTATGCAAGACGGGGACGAGCTGTACGTAATGACTCATTATCCCCCCTTTAACAGTACCTTTAAGCCTACGCCGTTTACCAACGTAATAAAGGAATATTCGCCTACCGCCGTAGTTTACGGACATTTGCACGGTCACGGCAGTCGAGCCGAACGAGAAGTCGTTATTGACGGAATAAAATATTTTCTGACGAGTTGTGATCTCATAGGGAATAAACTCGTCAAAATATCAGATTGATTATGAGAAAACATTATAAACAATATCTTGCAGAATTTATCGGTACGGCAGTTTTAGTTTTTGTAACCTGCTTAGAAACGGTATTGACTCGTGACGAAGGAATGGTGGGGAGTATAGCCACCGCGCTTTGTAGCGGTTTGACTCTCGCCGTTCTTTATTACGCCTTTTTCAACTTGAAAGCATACTTTAATCCTGCCGTAACTGTTTCTATGCTGATAAACGGAAAAACAAGCGTAATCGTTGGATTATGGCAACTGTTTTCGCAAACACTCGGCGCGGTTTGGGGAATACTTCTCGTTGCGCCTGTTGGCGGTTGGGCGGACTTGGGCGGAACGACGATACAGCCCACGCTTGCGGTAACGCCTTTTGACGGCGTATTGCTTGCGCTTGTCATTGAGTTTGTTATTACTTTTATTCTTGCTCTTGCATATCTTACTGAGGACAAGAGCAGGGGGATAGGAGGAATAATCGTCGGTTTTGCAAGCGTAGGAACGACCGTTTTCGCGTTCAATTTTACAGGCGCATCGGCAAACCCCGCGCGTTCTCTCTGCACCGCTTTGTTGGAACTTATAGGCGGTAACGTAGCATCAATTTCTTGCGTCTGGATATATCTTCTTGCTCCTATACTTGGCGGTATATTTGCAGGCATCGTGAAGAGATATATTTTCAAACCTCCAACGGCAAAAATTGACAGATTATAAATGTTTTAATTTTCGATAATAAAAAAGTGATTGCTTACGTTATAAGTAATCACTTTTTTATTATAATTCGTTATTCTTGCGTTGTTGCAACTTCAAGTAAAGGAGAGTCGCTCACGACTTCGATTTTTTTCTCATCTTGCTCGTCGCGCATATTACGGAAGGCGACGGACATCATAAGTTTTATTCTGTTCACCTGATTGACTTCGCTTGCGCCCGGATCATAGTCAATTGCGACTATGTTTGACTTACTATTCAGTTCTTTAAGCGCTTTCATTACGCCTTTACCCGTAACGTGGTTGGGCAGACACGCAAAGGGCTGAACACAAATAATATTGTTCACGCCTTCGTCAAAAAGATCGAGCATTTCAGCAGTAAGGAACCAGCCTTCGCCTGCGATATTGCAGAGAGAAACAACCTTTTCTGCCTTTTTCGCCATAATGCGAATATGGGTAGGATGCCCGAACTTAGTGCCTTTAAGCGCTTTTATCATAGGCTTTCGTAAGTACTCTATGAAATTGATAACCATACTGTTTGCAAATTTTTGTGACCACTTGCCGTCAAGGTAATCGTACTTTATCGTAGAGTTCTGGAAGCCATACATAAAGAAATCGAGCATATCGGGGCAAACTACCTCACCGCCTTCGGCTTCAATAAGTTCAACCGCGTGATTGTTCGCTCCGTAATGATACTTGACGAGTATTTCTCCGACCAGACCGACTTTTGGTTTTTTAACGTCGCAAACGGGCAGTTCGTTAAACTCTTTTACCATCGCTTTGCAGTTTTCTCCAAATTTCGTAAACGTCTTAAGGTTACTCAAATCTTCGCAAATTTTATCCTGCCATTTTCTGTATAATGCGTACGCGCTACCCTTGACCTTTTCATACGGGCGCGTTTTGTATAACAAACGCATGGAAAGATCGCCGTACATCGTGGAATAAATGAATTGAAGCATAAGACGAAGATTGATAGGGAACCCGGAGTGTTTTTCCAGTCCGACGAAGTTAAGCGATATTACGGGGACTTGGGGCATGCCTATTTCTTTGAGAGCCTTGCGGATAAGGGTTATGTAATTGGATGCTCTGCAAGGTCCGCCCGTCTGAGTCATAATAATCGCCGTCTTATCAGGATCATATTTGCCCGTAAGTATTTCTTGTATAACGCTTCCGACTGTGATAATAGTAGGGTAACAAGCATCGTTATTGACGTATTTCAAACCGACTTCAATAGCAGACTTTGTTTCGGGAACGAGTACGACGTTATACCCACAAGCGCTAACGCCTGCTTTATAGTAAGGCATATGTAAATCGGAAATATTAGGCGCAATAATCGTGTACCCTTCTCTCATTGGCTTATCAAACTCCTTGAACCACTCGTGATCCTGGGGAGGGCAGGGCTTAACGTTCTTTTTTGCGCGTTCTTTCATAACAGCCATAAGGCTACGCATACGGATTCTCGCTGCTCCGAGATTATTTACTTCGTCGATTTTAAGAACGGTGTACAGTTTGTTTGACGCCGTCATAAGTTCTTGTACCTGATCGGTTGTGATAGCGTCGCAACCGCAACCGAAGGAATTGAGTTGGACTATTTCGAGGTTTTCTTTTTCTCTGACAAAACTTGCCGCCGAATAAAGACGGGTATGATACATCCACTGATCAAGCACACGGATAGGGCGGTTGATCTTTTTCAAATGCGCCACGCTATCTTCGGTCAGTACGGCAAAACCGTAAGATGAAATCATTTCGGGCAGACCGTGATTGACTTCGGGATCAAGGTGGTAAGGGCGACCTGCAAGCACGATACCGCACTTTCCCGTAAGATCAAGAAGATTAACCGTTTCTTCACCCATTTTGCGAACGTCGGCTTTGAAATTAGCATCTTCTTTATACGCTTCTTTTACCGCTTCCCGAATTTCTTTCTTGGGAATATCGGGGAATTCTTCCGCAAGTCTTTCCCACATACGCTTGGGCGTAGCGATAGGCAGGAAAGGACACTTAAACGTCACGTCATTACCAAATATCTCGCCCATATTGTTACGAATAACGTCGGGATAGGTTGCTACTACAGGGCAGTTGTAATGATTGTTCGCAGTTGCATCTTCAATTTGTTCATACGGTATACCTGGATAGAAGATGAACTTAACGCCCATTTTTACCAGCGCAGTCACGTGACCGTGTACGAGTTTAGCAGGGTAGCAAACCGATTCGCTTGGCATCGTATCAATACCCATATCGTAAATTGATCTTGTTGAACGGGGAGAAAGGACCACTCTATAACCGAGTTTAGTAAAGAACGTATGCCAGAACGGGTAATTCTCGTACATATTAAGCGCGCGAGGAATGCCGACTACGCCACGCTTGGCTTTTTCAATCGGAAGGGATTTATAATGCGCGAAAAGTCGCTTATATTTCAATTCGAAAAGGTTGGGAAGGGGCTCGGGTTTATTCACCGTAACGGTTTCTTCCTCTGCTCCTCTTTCGCAACGGTTGTTCGTAATAAACTTTCTTCCGTCAGAGAAGTTTGTTATCGTAAGTAGACAGTTGTTACCGCACTTACCGCAACGCTGTGAGTGTTTTTCAAAAGAGAAGTTCTCCAATTCTTCTTTGGTGAGTATGGTAGATTTCTCGTCGGGATCATATTCGTTACGGCTGATAATAGCGCAACCGTACGCGCCCATAAGACCTGCCTGAGCAGGGCGCACTACTTCACGTCCGCAAGTAAGTTCAAACGCGCGCAGTACTGACTCGTTCAGGAACGTACCGCCTTGAACGATAACTTTTTCGCCCATCTCGTTGAAGTCACGCAGTTTAATGACCTTGAAAAGCGCGTTTTTGACAACGGAGTAGGCAAGCCCAGCCGAAATATCGCCTACGCTTGCTCCTTCCTTTTGCGCTTGCTTAACACGGCTGTTCATAAATACAGTACAGCGCGAGCCGAGATCAACGGGGGAAAGTGATTCAAGACCTTTTTTTGCAAAGTCCTCTGCCGACATACCGAGCGCAGCGGCAAATGTCTCTATGAAACTTCCGCAACCTGACGAACAAGCCTCGTTGAGAAGCACGTCCGTAATAACGCCGTCTTTGATTTTCATACACTTCATATCCTGTCCGCCGATATCGAGTATGAATTGCACTCCGGGCAAAATTGCGTTGCTCGCCGTTTGATGCGCCATAGTTTCGATTTCGCCACGGTCAAGTTTAAGAGCGTTCTTTATAAGGTTTTCGCCATAGCCCGTACAGCACGCTCTTCCTATAAAGGCGGAAACGGGCATAAGCGAATAAATTTCTTTGAGTATAGCGGATATGGTTTTAAGCGGATCTCCACCGTTCGAGCCGTACCAGGAATAGAGCAAAGCGCCGTCACCGTTAATGAGCGTAGCTTTTGTCGTAGTCGAACCGGCATCTATACCGAGGAAGCAAGGCCCTTCGTGTTTTTTAATATCCGCCGTCGGAATTTCTGTTTTGGCGTGACGGGCGCGGAAAGAGGCAAGTTCCTCTTCGTTTTTGAAAAGAGTCTGTAACCTTTTGACTTCGTGACTTTCTAACTTTTTCAGGCGCGCAAGCCCTTCTGAAATTTCCTCCGCAGTAAAAACTTTTGTAGATGACAGCGCTGCGCCGAGAGCGTTAAACACTTGGGAATTTTCAGGGAATATTGCCGACTGGGGTTTTATCGTTTCCACAAAGCGTTTGCCGAGTTCGGGCAGGAAATGAAGCGGACCGCCAAGGAAAGCGACGTTGCCTTTTATGGGCTTACCGCAGGCAAGACCGGATATGGTTTGATTAACTACGGACTGAAAAACGCTCGCCGAGATGTCTTCCTTTTTTGCCCCATCATTAATAAGCGGTTGAATGTCCGACTTTGCGAACACTCCGCAACGGGAAGCGATAGGATATATCGTTTTATAACCTTTGGCGTACTCGTTAAGACCTTTCGCATCCGTACCGATAAGATTTGCCATCTGGTCAATAAATGCTCCCGTACCGCCTGCGCAAGTACCGTTCATGCGTTGTTCTATTCCGCCTTTCAGATAAGTTATCTTTGCGTCCTCTCCGCCGAGTTCAATGGCGACGTCGGTCTGAGGCGCGTATGCCTTAATGGCTTCAATGCCCGCAATAACTTCTTGAACGAAAGGTATATCGAGCCAGTTGGAAACTGAAATACCGCCACTGCCCGTAACGGCAAGCGAAAAACGGTCGTACTTTTCGATTGCTCTTGAAAGCACGGCTACGATAGTAGATTTTATGTCCGAATAATGGCGGTCGTAACTTGAATAAAGAATTTTTCCTTCTTTGTTTATTACCGCCGTTTTTATTGTCGTTGATCCAACGTCTAATCCGATTCTATATCTTTCCATAATTATCCGTTATTATATACCATCACAATTAAATAATAATAAATTTTCCACTAATCACAGGTATTTTTCACACTTTGATTATTATATAAAATTTAATGTTATTTGTCAACGGCTATTCTTGATTTTTTATCAGCAATACGGTTGCAATTTTAGTTACTTTTAAGGTATAATCAATATAATAAATATATCGTTCGCATAAACGCCAAAAAAGGAGAAAAGTATGAGATTATTGCTTGCCGAAGACGAAAAAGCGCTTTCAACTGCGCTCGTTACGATATTAAAGCATAATAACTATACGGTAGATGCCGTAGGCGACGGCATACAAGCGCTTGATTATCTCGAAACGGGTGTTTATGACGGCGTTATTCTTGATATAATGATGCCGAAATTGGACGGAATTGGCGTACTTAAAGAACTGCGAAAAAAGGGCAACAATATTCCCGTTTTGATTCTTACCGCAAAATCCGAAATAGACGATAAAGTATGCGGTCTTGATGCAGGGGCTGACGATTATCTTACTAAACCGTTTTCCGCAAAAGAATTGCTTGCCCGAATACGTGCAATGCTTCGTAGAAGCGAGGGCGTTCCCGAAGACGTCATTTCATACGGAAACGTTCGTCTGTCACGTTCAACCTGCGAACTTTCCTCTGCATTGGGTTCTTTCCGCCTTGCGAACAAAGAATTTCAACTGATGGAAATGCTTTTAACAAAACCCAATAACGTCATTTCCACCGACCGTTTTATGGAGAAAATTTGGGGGTTTGACAGCGAAACGGAACTTAACGTCGTTTGGGTATATATTTCATATCTTCGCAAGAAACTCGTCAAAATAGGCGCAAATCTGCATATCAAAGCCATGCGTAATATGGGTTATTCTTTGGAGAAAATTAGTGATAAATAAACTGCGTTTCAAATTCATAGCGATAGCCATGCTTGCGGTTATTCTCGTTCTAGGGAGCATAATCACGATAATCAACGTCGTGAATTTTGTCACGATTTCAAACCACGCTGACGAAAGACTTTTTGCAATAATTGACAGCGCCGATAACGGTAGACCGCCTGATTTTTTTGGAGAAAGATTAGACTGGTTTGCTGTTCGGGTAGCAAACGGCGGTAACGTATACGTAATCAATAATTATATGCGCGACGTTGACGATAAAGATGCCGTTTCTTATGCGAGTATATTGTACGAAGATGACCGTAGAAATGGCTTTCTGAATAATATGCGATTTGCTTCTCGTGAAAACACGAGCAGTACGATTTATGCGTTTTTGGATATTTCGCGAGAGTTGGATACTTTTTATTCTTTTATGTTTGCATGTATCGGTATTGCTTCGGGTGGGGTTTTGCTCGTGTTCTTGATTTTGTTTTTTGCGTCCGGCGTAATATTCAAACCCGTAAACGAGAGTTATATAAAACAAAAAAGATTCATAACGAACGTCAGCCACGATATAAAAACTCCGATAACGATTATCGGAGCAGATACGGAAGTTCTTGAAATTGAACAGGGCGAAAACGAGTGGACGAAAGACATCAAAAGTCAAGTTACGCGAATATCCGAACTTACAGAAAAACTTGTGATGCTCTCCCGTTTGGAGGAAGGCGAACGATTGGTTACGACGGAGTTCTCTCTTTCCGATGCAATTACTGAGCAATCAAAAAGTTTCGTGGGCTTGGCTGAAACGCAGGGTAAAAGGCTGACCGTAGAAATAGAACCGGGCGTATCTTACGTCGGCGACGAAAAACAAATCCGCAGTTTAATCAGCCTTCTTCTTGATAATGCGATAAAGTATTCCTCGCATGGGGGAGAAATACGTCTTACCATGTCGTCCGGAAAGACTAAGGAAATAATACTCACAAACCCCGTTGACCAAATACAGCAGGGTAATCTATACTATCTGTTTGATCGGTTTTATCGCGCTGACTCGTCCCGTAACTCGGAAAGTGGAGGACATGGCATAGGACTGTCGGTTGCAAAAGCAATCGTAACCGCGCATAAAGGTAAAATAACCGCTCAAAGCCACGACGGAAAATCAATAAAATTCACTATAAATTTATAATATGAAATCTCATACAAAAAGCGGAAGTCTCAAAAAACTTCCGCTTTTACTTTGCGCATTATT
>JAFXKH010000029.1 GCA_017531795.1 Clostridia bacterium | reverse complement strand
CGAGCGCAACGATTAGCCCAAGGATAATAACGCCTTCGCCAATCATAATTCCTATCATTGCTTCAATCGGCATAAATACCTCCTATAAGAGCAGGAGCGTAGTCGCAACGACTGCGCCTGCAATAATCGCCGCGCCCAAAAGTACGGCGAGAGCGATTCTGAGCGGTGACTTGGGCGTTTTGCCCCAGACTTTACCGCTTTGTCCGTTCATAAAGAAATTATACAGTTTTTTTCTGAAATTAGTATGACCGACGTATACGGGGATCATAACGTATTTGTACGTCGTGTTTGAGCATTGCATGTTGGCGTTAAACGACTGTACCACGTCATAGTCATACCCGCGCAAAATTTGTTTTTTGACCTGCTCCTGCATAATGTTCCGCGCTTCGCCCCAACATTTCAGCCCGTCTTTTTCATAAACGCTCGCAGAATATCCGTGCAGAAAATCGGGACTGTATTTATGCGAGCCGTCCGTATTATACGGACTTAATTTTTTGAGCATTTTTGTATCGGTAGGCGCGCTTGCCTGCACGAATACGTCGTTGAAAAAGAAGGCGTGGCGACCGCTGATGTTGAAATATCTCGTATGCCGTTTGGTATGTACGTTGCCTTTGGAATCTCGGTACGTCGTATAATAGTGCTTGCCGAGTACTCCGCTGTACGTCGTATGCGTGTTCGAGTCAAAAGTAAAGGCAGGGTAATAATGCCCCGATAATTTTTCGGGCGATTTAAGGTCTTTCTTGAACGCGCTCGGAGCGAATATTTTTTTCTTCGCCCACTTGACGTAGAATTTGCTGGCGCTGTCTTTTGTCAGGAGGAAAGGGAGTATAGCGTTTGGTTTAAGACCGCTTATTGCATCAGTCTCCACGACGTTGCTCGTTCCGCAGAAAGCGCAGGTGGGCGAGATTGCCCGTTTTTCGAGAATCTGCCTTGCTCCGCAGTTGGAACATTGAAAAACTTTCGTTTCTTCGCCCCAGGCGTTATTGCCGGCAACTATCCGCGCGAATTCGATTTCTTCGGCGTGGTCGCTCATATCCACCTTGACTTCCGTTCCGCAATAAGCGCATTCAAGCGTGGCGTGAGCAGGGTTATACGTCAGGTTTGCGCCACACGACGGGCATTTGGAAACCGTCGTGTCGCTTTTTTTTGCGAGAGCAATCTCCTCGTTGGAGAGCGTTTCGCCTTTCACTTCGTTCATAATTTTTCACCGCACTCGGGGCAGAATTTTGCGCCGGGTTTTGTCGGTTTACCGCACTTGGGGCAAGCGGAGGACTTTTGCTCGGAAAGCGTTGAACCGCACTCAGAGCAGAATTTTGCGTTTGGTGATTTGATAATCGCTCCACACGCAGGACATTTCTTCGTTCGGGACGCTCCGCACTCGGGGCAAAACTTCGCGCTCGCGCTCATTTGCGCGCCACAGGACGGACAAGGAACGGTAACTGCGCCCTGCATATTCTGATTCATATTATTCATATTGTTCATGAACATATTGCCCATGCCCATACCCATGCTCATACCGATACCCGCGCCCATAACACCGCCTGCCGTGCCGGGGTTTTTGGATGCGTTGATAAGAGCGTCGGCTTGCGCTTTCTGAGTATAAACGTGCATATTCTTGCCGAGTATGCCCAGAGAAGCAGACTCGTCGAGAGCCTTTTCAAGAGCCTCCGGCATAGAGAAGTTTTCAAAATTGAACTGAGTTACGGTCAACCCGATTGCCTTGAACGACTCGGCGAGTTGCTTCTTGACTTCTTCGCCAAACTCCACGAGATTGCCCGCCATATCCAGCACGGGAACTTTGCTTTCTCCGACTATATCCGAAATACGAGTTATCGCCATACTGCGGAGATACTCGTTTATTTCGTTGGAATAAAAGGTGGATACTGCGCCCGTGATTTCAGTCAGGAAAACGTAAGGGTCTTCCACTTTATAAGCAAACGTTCCGAACGCCCGCACACGCACCGCTCCGTAGTCTGCATCGCGAATAATAATAGGATTTTTCGTACCCCATTTTTCTCCTGCTATCTGATTCGTATTAACGAAATATATATCCGACTTAAACGGACTTTCAAAGCCGTACTTCCAACCCATAAGCTTGGTAAGGAAAGGTACGTTTCCCGTATCGAGAGTATACATGCCCGGTAAAAAGACGTCCGCCATTTTTCCTTTATGGCAGAAAACAGCCGCTTGTCCTTCCCTTACGGTAAGTTTTGAGCCTCGCTGAATATAATCCTTCGCAAGATTGATTCTGTGTACAAGACAATTTCTGTCCTCACTTTTCCACTCGATTAATTTTAGTAAAGCCATAGT
>JAFXKH010000028.1 GCA_017531795.1 Clostridia bacterium | reverse complement strand
TTTCGCTGTTTGACGGTTAAAGCGGAAATCTTGTCGAGTAATTCCGACTTTTCGTTAAAGAATTCTCCCAGCGTAATGCCGAGAGCGAAGCAAATATTGTCCAGCGTTTCTACTGTGGGACATTTTTCGCACTTTTCCAAGTCAGAAATATAAGTTGGCGACAACCCTGATTCTATTGCAAGATTGTATTGCGTCCACCCCTTTTGCAGTCGCAAAAATTTGATTTTTTTACCAATTTGCACCTTATCCATTTTACACCAACATCTAACTATAGTTTATTTTTGTTAAGTTATAGCCTGATTATACCAAACTATAAACTTGACATTATTAAACAATTGTGATAATATAATCACACTATAGTTGATAAGGTAAAAAAAGTATGCTCTGTGACAAAAATTACAAAAAAAAGGAACTTGCGTTGGAGAAAAACAAAAAAACGGAAAACTACGTCTTGATGAAAATTGTTCTGCCCGTTCAAAGCGTTGTAGAAACGGAATTTGATGAAAACGATTATTCCACCGCAAGTAAATTGAAAGACAAGGATTTATCTTTGCTTGACGAAGAAATATAAAACGCTTACACGAAGTAAGCGTTTTTTTTAGCGGTCTTCCAATTTTACGTATTCGTTATTTTCTTTTACGCAAATATATGCAGGGCGTATGATTTTACCCATATTTTGAATTTCTTCCATACGGTGCGCGCTCCAACCTGCAATACGCGCGATTGCAAAGATAGGAGTAAAGAGTTCATAGGGCAGTCCGAGAAGTTTATAGACCATACCTGAATAGAAATCCACGTTTGCGCTTACTCCTTTGTACACTTTTCGCTTGCTTGCGATAAGTTCAGGAGCAAGTACTTCCACCGTCGAGTATAACTCAAATTCGTCTTCCATATGTTTTTCGATCGCCAATTTTTCAGCGTAAGCGCGAAGAACGTCCGCTCTGGGATCGGAAAGGGAATATACGGCGTGTCCCATACCGTAAATCAAGCCCGCCTTGTCAAACGCTTCTTTATTGAGTAGTTTGTAGAGATAGTCTTTAATCGCCGACTTATCTTTTACGTCAACGGAAGCGCGGAGATCGTCAAACATCTGCACGACTTTTACGTTTGCTCCGCCGTGGCGAGGACCTTTAAGCGAGCCTAACGCCGCAGCAACGGCAGAATAAGTGTCCGTTCCTGACGAAGTTACGACGTGTGTAGTAAAGGTTGAATTGTTACCACCGCCGTGCTCTGCGTGAAGAACGAGCGCAAGGTCGAGCAGTTTTGCTTCAAGAGGGGAGAAATTCCCGTCCTCTCGAAGAATATACAATAAGTTTTGCGCTGTGTTGTACTCGGGCTTGGGATAATGAATAAATAAACTGTTATTGTTGTGATAATGTTGAAACGAGTGGTAGCCGTAAACGGCAAGCAAAGGGAACTGCGCGATAAGTTGTAAACATTGACGAAGTACGTTTGCCGTCGTGATGTCGTCGGGGTTGTTGTCATAAGCGTATAACGCCAGAACAGAACGAGATAGTATGTTCATCATATCTTTTCCGGGCGCTTTGAGTATCATATCTCTTGTGAACGACGGGGGAAGAGAGCGGTAAGCGGATAACTGCGCGCTGAACTCTTCCAATTCTTTTTTATTGGGAAGCTTGGAGAATAAGAGTAAATAGACCGTTTCTTCAAAACCGAAGCGGTTCTCTTCAATAAATCCTTTCGTAAGGTCCTTTATGTCTATTCCGCGATAACGCAACTCGCCTTTGCACGGCTTTGCAAAACCGTTTTCGTCGATTTCTTTCGACTTAATGAGAGAAACCTCCGTCAATCCCGCAACGACGCCACTGCCGTCTACGTCACGCAATCCCTTTTTGACCGCATGCCTGGCGTACATTTCGGGCTGAATATTGTTTTCGCTGTCAGACAATTCTGCTAATTTTCTAACGTAAGGCGTAATTTCCGAATAATCCATACCTGCCCCCTGAATAAAACTTATATTATAATAACATATATTTAATAATATTGCAAGTGTTAAGGAAGAATTCAAGCGAAAAACATACTTTCTCGCTTAGTATTGTCGCTTATTTCAGTAAAATAACGAATTTTTTATAGGGCAAAGCCTTGAATAATCATTGAAAAAGACTCAGAATTGTATCCAATTCTGAGTCTTTTTTGGTGGAGCAAGTGTAATATAATTTGAACCGCTATTAATTATTTTCCTTTGCCGTATTGAGAGAAGAAATTAAAATTCGTTTAATTGCAAGACAGTCAGTAAGTAAGGATTGTCCTTCTTTGTCTGTTATATATTCAGACAAAACAAGTAATCGTAACCAGTATTCCGTTTCGGCTGTTTCTTTCAAAGATATTTGTAATTTTGCGATAAAATCGGCTTTACTAATACCGTACACCGCTTCGTTTGCGTTTGCACCGATAGAGGTTGCGCTACGAATAATTTGCTTGGAAATAACACTTTCTCGTTTTTCTTTAATAAGGTAAGAGTGTAATTTTACCACACGTGCGGCAAAGGCAAGCGATTTATCAAGCAAAATACTGTTTTGTGACATTGTTTTTCTCCTTAGAATAGGCAATAGATAAAAGATAATAGAGAAGAGATAATAGATAACAGTACAAAAGCGTTTTGTATATAATATCGAAAAAATATTAACTATTCATTATTATCTATTATCTCTTATCTTAGGCGCACGTCAGTGCGCCGCTTTTGGTGGAGCTGATGGGAGTTGAACCCATGTCCGAATAGCCTCTGGGCTGACCTTCTACATGCTTATTTTGCCAGAAGATTTAACGCAACGCTCGTGGCAAACGACTTGCGTAAACGCGAGGACATATGTGCAACCGTGACTATGTCCGTTATCACGGAGGTTTTCACCTGTTGACGCCGAACGTGAGCCGGTGAATTCTCACGCCGACGGCGCAGAAAATTAAGCTGCGCAAGCAAGAGCGCCGCCGAAAGCGGGCGCGCTTACCTTAGAGTTGTTTTTAGCATTTATTTGCTGTTAGCGTTTTAAGGCAGACGCAACCTTCCGCATGCTTATATCAACCTGTCAGATACCCGTCGAAGCCGGAACAGCCCCAAGGGATAGTAATAATATCACAAAATTATAGTGTTGTCAAGAGTACGTGTAAAAATAATTTTATGTGAAAAGTATTTCATAGTTTATGCGCGGGCAAAAACTATATTCCCACCAACACGACGGCAGATGATGCTATTCCTTTGCCATCTCCCACAACGCCTAATTTCTCGGTAGTCGTTGCGCTGATATTTACGAGCGCAGACGGAATACCTATCGTGCGCGCGATACACTCTCTCATATGTGAAATATACCCTGCGAGTTTGGGCTTTTCTGCCATAACGACGGCAGAAACCGATTGCACGGTAATTTTTCGTTCGCGTAGCATTTCTGCTACCTTCCCAAGCAGATACGTACTTGATATTCCTTCGTACGCTGGGTCGTTATCGGGGAAGAGCACCCCGATATCAGGCAGACCACCGGCAGAGAGCATTGCATCCATAACAGCGTGCGCAAGTACGTCAGCATCGCTATGCCCGAGCAGACCTTTTTCATAAGGGATATATACGCCACCCAAAATCAAGTCACGCCCGTCCACTAATTCATGTACGTCATAGCCAAAACCTATTTTATGCCCACGGTTAGTGTTGTATACGTCGGCAAGGTTGGTTATCTTGCGATTGGAAAGACTGCCTCTGACGAGCCGAGGGGCGTAACCTGCTTGCCCATAAACTTCGCTGTCGTCTGCGTAATTTCCGATTACGCGCGCGTACGCGTCTGCAATTTCGGCGTAACGGAAGGCTTGCGGTGTTTGAACGGCGACGAGTTCGTTTCTGTCAGGCGAGTTCACTATTATTCCGTCACGAGCAACCTTAATCGCATCTACGACGGGAATAGCAGGTATACCGCTACCGAACGCAATCGCGCTGTCAATAACGTCCCGCATATGATCCACCACCGCCCACGGGCGCGCTCCGTCGTGAACGAGCAGAATATCCGTGTCAGGACTGACTTTTGCGAGCGCGCGACGAACGCTTTCCGTCCGCGTAAGACCGCCCACGCAAACCTCAGCGCCGTAGGGGAGAACGAACTCACGCGCATCTTCGATTTCTTCGGGAGAGCAAGCGCAAATAATCTGGTCAAACAGTCCGGAAGTAGCGAAGTTTTCCACGGTCATTTCAAGAACAATCTGCTCTCCGATATGATAGAACATTTTATTATACGGTAAACCCATACGCTCGCCTTTGCCTGCGCAAAGAATTATCGCCGAAATTTTATACTTTTCATACTCTTTCGGCTTGGCTGTTTTTCGCGACGTATCATTATATGATTTCATACAGCGTGCTTGCCTCCTTGGCGCTAACTTTTTCGTTCAAGACCTTGACTACGAACTTCAATTCACCGCCGGCAAAAGCGACCGTAACGACGTCACCGACCTTAACTCTATACGACGGCTTGACTTCACGTCCGCCCACGCACACCTTTCCGCCCGAACAAGCGTCGCTTGCAACGGCCCTACGTTTGAGTATTCTTGACACTTTTAAAAACTTATCTATTCTCATAACGAAAAAATTATAACATATAATGATTATTATTGCAACTGATAACGCAAAATTGCTTGACACTAAGCGAGAAATGTCGTATAATAACACGGCTATGAAAAAAAAGTTGTCCGTATTGATATTCACAATTGCCCTCAGTTTCGCAATAATGGCGTTTAGCGGTTGCGTTCAGGGCGTTGCATCCGAATCAGATCTGTTCGGTTCTTTTGTGGCGGGCGATAATTTGAAAGCGATTACGCTTGCCGAAAATAACGTGGCGATCGTGGAATTCAATTCGACTGACGGAGTCGTAAGAAATCAGTATTTCGCAAGATACGACCTTATCGGAGATAAAATCGAACTTCGTAAAAACGACTATCATGGAGATATCGTATATACGTTAATTATTAAGTCTGCTGACAATCTTGAACTGGAATACGTTTATGAAATAGCCGGCGACAACGGCTCGGAAAAAAGCGAGCCTGAATATATACCGTTTGCCCGCATATAATCGGGTAAAACATTTTCGAGGTGTAGCGCAGTCTGGTAGCGCGCACGGTTAGGGACCGTGAGGTCGCAAGTTCAAGTCTTGTCACCTCGACCAAAAAAAGAGATACGAAACGGTATCTCTTTTTTTATGCAACGATTGAATTAAAGTTTGATACAAAACGCTTAAATCGTACGTAATGAAGCATATCGGTTAAAAATTTTTACCATTAAATTCCATCGCTTTACTTACAATTCGTTTTATAATAAAATTTATTCGTAATTTCAATCTTGCTCGAAAATAGTAACGCATAAATTACGCAATACGCGCAAAACTTAACGTTGGAGGCATAAAAATGATAAGGCACGTTGTAATGTGGAAAATTAAAGAATACGCTTTGGATATGAATAAGCACGAAATTATGTCGCGCATAAAGGAGTTGCTCCTCCCCTTAAAAGACAAGATTTCCGTAGTCAGGGATATTGAAGTGGGCGAGAGTAAAACGCAGGGCGATATGCACTACGATATGGCGCTTATAGTGACGGTGAACGATCTTTCCGATCTTCCGAAGTACACCAATCATCCCGAGCATCTCAAAGTCCTTGAATTTATATCGCAGGTTCGGGAGGAAAGAGTTACGGCAGACATTGAAATATAATACTCTTGAAATAAATGGATAAAGAGCAAGAAAACATTCATTTCCTGCTCTTTTTTTGTTTATAATCAATAAATTAAGATTTCTTTTTTGTTTCGCTTTCCGGTTTCTTCTTGACGGGCGTATCCGCTTTAAGTACAATGTTGAGCGTAGTGCTGAATTTTGTAAGGAAAATCTGGAAAGGTATTCCGAGAATATAAATCAGCGCAGTGAGGGAAGAGTATTGCATGATGGAAAGATGCAGGCTAAGAAGCGAACCCCAAAGCATAGTGGTAAGACACCATTTTTCCGCGCGTCCGTGTACTTTCAGATAAAACACAAAGAAAGCGGCTGCGTCAAGCGGAATGTTGTAAATGAAAAAGTTCCAATAAGCATAGCCGTCTGCATTAAAGGCGGAAACAATGACTTTGCCGTCGGGTGTGTTACCTGCGCCGACGACGAACAGCATAAGGAAGAAAGCAACGCTTGTCATACAACCAAGCAAACCGCACGCCATAACGAGTAAGCCTTTTTTGACCGCATAATCGGGTTGACTCGTTATTTTGTGTTCTGCTTCGGCAATACAGGAAGGAGAAACGCCTTCAAGAAGTTCATCAACGGTAACGCCGTAAACTTCGGCGATTTTTTTCAGCGTGAAAATATCGGGATAGCCTTCTGCTCGTTCCCATTTGGACACCGTTTTATTGGAATACTTGATTTTTTCTGCAAGCTCAACTTGTGTCAACCCCGATGCTTTTCGGAGTGATACGAGATTATGAGCGAGCCTTTCTTGTTCGTCCATTTTCCACCTAACATTGAGCATACCTGCTCTTTTTTATATTTTAGCACATAAAAAATTTTAAGTCAACGATAAAGAGCGTTATTTGTGTCGAGATTATATTAGGCGACAGAGGTTGCATCCGATAATATTACCGAGAAAAGTTGCGACGAGAGCGAGAGGAATCGCATAACGCAGATTTTTAACATCCGATTTTGAAAAGTATATTGCGGATACGTAAAATATAGTTTCGCTTGAACCGTAAATAACGGAAGCGCATTGCCCGATAAGTCCGTCTGCGCCGTAAACGGAAAATACGTTTTCGAGTATAGACAGACTGCCTGCTCCCGAAAGGGGACGGAGCAAAAGCAGTTCGGTACACTCTCCGGGCACTCCGAGAAATTCCAGCGCAGGCGAAAGGAAGTCAGCGACGACTCCGCTTGCGCCCGACGTTCGGAAAACTTCGCACGCCATCATTACGGCGAGAAGGTAGGGCAGAACACTTACCATAAGTCCGACTGCGCTTTCCGCCCCTTTGACGAAGGCAGAATAGGCGTTTTTTTTACGCAATACGGACAGAAAAAGTACGGACAGAAAGATTAAGGGTACGACGTAGGCGGTCATTTGCTCGTCCTCGCTTCAATAAGTTTGATCTTTTCTTGCCTTACCGTCCAAATTTTTTCAATCGTGGAAATGACCTTAACTCCTATTATGCCAAATGCGGTTGAAACAATCGTGGCGACTATACAAGGGAGAAGAAAATCGGCAGGATTAGCCGAGCCTGACGACGCGCGCAGACTGATGACGGTAGACGGAAAAACTTGCAGGCTGGTGGCGGATATCACCGTCAGCATAATCATATTCGTCGTGGCTTTCTTGGGTTTCTTTTCGTTAGGCTTCATGCTTTGGATTGCATTTATTCCCATAGGCGTGGAAGCGTTGCCAAGACCGAGCAGGTTGGCGCTGATATTCATAGAAATATACTTTTCCGTTTCCTCACTTTCGCCCGAGAAAAGTTTTCTGACGATGGGACGGAGCAAACGGGCAAGCGCGTTCTGCGCTCCCGTTCGTTCAAGAATTTCGAACACGCCCAGCCATATTCCGTACAATGCGATAAGATTAAGCGCAAGAGTTACCGCGTCGTTCGCGCCCTGTATAAGCGACTCTAAAACCGCGCTTGGATTGATAAATAAAAGGGTTATTATGGAAACAATCATAATAATCAGCCAAACAAAACTCATAGTTAAATAATTTATGCTTGATTTTCTGCGAATATTATTATATAATAATGAAGAAACGCTCGGCAGAGCGATAAAACTTAGATTTACGGAGAAGTATGAAAAAGCCATTTTATATCACGACACCCATTTATTACGCAAGCGGTAACTTGCATATCGGCCATACCTATTCAACGGTAGTCTGCGACGCCATAGCCCGTTATAAGCGCATGCAGGGTTACGACGTGTTCTACCTTACTGGTACGGACGAGCATGGTCAAAAGGTGGAAGAAAAAGCGAAGAACGCTGGCAAAACGCCCCAGCAGTTCGTAGACGATCTCGTAGTGGGGATAAAAGACCTTTGGAAACTTATGGATATTTCGTACACGAAGTTCATAAGAACGACGGACGATTATCATAAGGCAACCGTACAAAAGATTTTCAAAATCTTATACGAGAAGGGTGATATATATAAATCCACTTATAAGGGCAAGTATTGTAAGCCTTGCGAGTCTTTCTGGACGGATAGCCAACTTGTAAACGGTTGTTGCCCCGATTGCGGACGACCTGTCGAAGACGCTGAGGAGGAATCGTACTTCTTCCGTCTTTCCAAGTACGCGCCTGCGCTTAAAAAACTACTGACAGAAACGGACTTCTTAGAGCCTTCTTCCCGTGTCAACGAAATGGTAAACAACTTCATTGATAAAGGACTTCAGGACCTTGCCGTGTCCCGTTCGACTTTCAAGTGGGGCGTACCCGTTCCGTTTGACGAAAAGCACGTCGTATACGTATGGATTGACGCGCTCTCAAACTATATTACCGCGCTTGGATATTTGCAGGACGGCGATACCAACTTCCAAAAATATTGGCCTGCCGACGTGCACGTAGTAGGTAAGGAAATAGTTCGTTTCCACTCTATTATATGGCCGGCGATATTGATGGCGCTTGGTTTGCCCACGCCCAAGAAAGTTTTTGGTCACGGCTGGATAAAACTGGGCGGACAGAAAATGGGCAAGAGTACGGGCAACGTCGTAGATCCGTATATCCTCGCGGGCAGATACGGCGTAGACGCGCTTCGTTATTTCCTTCTTTCCGAAATGCCTTTCGGCTCGGACGGTGATTTCTCTAACGAACTTCTCATAAAGAGAATAAACACCGATCTCGTAAACGACTTCGGCAATCTCGTAAAGCGTACGCTTGCAATGAGCAGACAGTACTTCGGCGGAAAAGTGACCGCTGACGGCGAAAGCGCGGAACTTGATGACGAAATAATAAATTTGATAAATCAACTTCAAAGCAAGGTGGACGGAGAAATGGAAAAACTCACCGTCAACAAAGCGCTTGAGAGTGTGTTCGCGCTCATTAAACGCTCGAACAAGTATATTGACGAAACTTCGCCGTGGGTGCTTGCCCGTGACGAAAGTAAAAAGCCCCGTCTGATGCGAGTTATGTACAACCTTCTCGAAGTTATCAGAGTATGCTCCACGCTCTTGTTGCCTTTCTTTAAGGGCGGTCCGACAAAAGCGCTTAACGCTCTCGGCGTAGGCGTAAAAGAGGAGTTTGGCGCGCTTGCTTACGGCGACGTAAAAGAATATAGTACGGCGGAAACGGAAGCGATTTATCCCCGAATAGATTTGAATAAGGAGTTAAAAGAATTGGACGCAATAGCGCAGGAAAAGGCGAAAGCCCAAGCAAAAGAAATAAAGAAAGAAGAGAAAAAGGAAGAAGTTAAAGCAGAGCCTTCTTATATCACCATTGACGATTTCTGCAAACTCGACCTTCGCGTAGCCGAGGTTATCGCTTGCGAAAGAGTGGCTAAGTCCGAAAAACTTCTCAAAGAAACGCTCAAAGTCGGCGATGAAATTCGTACCGTATGCTCGGGCATTGCGAAATATTACACGCCCGAAGAAATGGTAGGCAAAAAAGTCATACTCGTAGCCAACCTTCCTCCCCGTAAGATGTGCGGAGAAGTCAGTCAGGGTATGCTCCTTTGCGCCGAGATAGGCGATAAGGTCGTACTCCTTTCCCCCGAAAGCGATATCGACAGTGGAGCAATCGTCGGATAATCAATAAAAAATAAAAAAACGCTTCGTCAGAAGCGTTTTTTTATTTTACCGTCAGCAAGTGCAAAGGTCAATAAGGACTGCT
>JAFXKH010000006.1 GCA_017531795.1 Clostridia bacterium | reverse complement strand
TTTTGGGCGCGGCGATTATTGCAGGCGCAGTCGTTGCGACTACGCTCCTGCTCTTATAGGAGGTATTTATGCCGATTGAAGCAATGATAGGAATTATGATTGGCGAAGGCGTTATTATCCTTGGGCTAATCGTTGCGCTCGTGTTCGTCTTAATCAAGAAAAAACAGTCTTCTAACAAAGCGGATAACGTAAAGGTAAAAGACGGCGTTCGCTATACTACGACGGAGGACGAACGCACGGCTGACGGCGAAGTTGCCGTGTCTCACGTGCAGGGCGACGTAATCCTCGAAAGAGGCGCAACGTATACCGCAAAGCGCGGTGGAAAGATTTTGCCCGGTAAGTATACCCTGCTCAGCGCAGACGAAACGGAGAAATTCAATATCCGTCTGGGCGGAATCGTGCGTGAGTATTCACACCAAACGGATATTACTCTTGCGGAGGGTGATGAAATTACCGCCGTTTCGCATACCGTTATTTTAAGATAGGAGGATTTTATGAGTAAGAGTTTTTTATTTAAGTTAGTGGTCGGACTGTGCTTTCTTGCCGTAGCCGTAATATGGCTTTTGTCCGCGCTCGGTGTTATCGCTATAAATATGGCGTGGGTACTCGCTATATTCGCTTTCGCTCTCGGCGGTACTTTTATTATCGCAGGATTCGTGTCCAAATCGCTGACGTACGTCAAGAAGTTCTATATCCTGTTCGGAGCAGGACTGATAGTTGCGGGAGTTCTTTCGCTTATAGCCACCTTTGTTGAAGGAGATGTTGGCAGACTCGTTCTCCCCATTATCGCGGTTGCGCTCATTGCCGGTATTCTGCTCGGAGTTATCGCAACGGGCGGTAAAAAGTGGGACCAGGCGGACAACGAAAACGTTGGATACAAGAACTATTGGGAACGCAAGAAAGAGCAGGAAGAAAAAGAAAAATCGGACAAAGAGTAATTTTTCTTTACTCTTTGAGATAAAAGCGTATAAATTTTCTGCAAAGCGGGAATATTATCTTTGAATTCTTTAACATAGTTTTTATAATTAGACTCCTTTTTTATAATAGAAAAACCGACAAACGGTAACGATTTGTCGGTTTTTCTATTTATGAGATTTTTTAGTAGTCGTAATACACTAAATGACATCAAAGTATGCCAATGGTTATCCACAAGTTATCAACAAAAAACCGACTTATGCACAATCTCATAAATCGGTTTTTGTCGCTTATAATATTATATTTTTTCGCTGTTTATATTTTCTTTTTTATACTGAGCGATAGTTTGCTTTTTTATGGGCGTATTCCAAAACAGGAGTATCAATCTTCTTCGACAACTGCGCCACCTACGAGCATAATCATTTTTACGGCGGTAGTGGAGTACTCGTGCGCTTTGACCGTCAACGCTTTGTTGAGCGTTCCGCGAGCGAGAACTTTAACATAGCCGACGTTTTTGGCGATTAAGCCCTTTTGTTTAAGGGCGATAATATCTACCACGTCGCCGTCGGCAAAGGATGCAGACAAGCTGTCGATATTGACAATGCCTTTCTTATTGCCGTGATGAACGAATACGTCCTTTTCGTGAATAATCAGACCTTCTATTATCTCGTCGGACACCGCTTCCTTCGCTTCTTCCACGCTGACCGACGGACGGATATCAAGTCCCGTCACTACTTTGAACTTTTCGCGTGCAAGGTCGGTAAAACTCGCATTTACGACTTCCGTGCCCACTTCGTCGGTAGCGAGAAGTTTGATGAGTCCACGCTTAACGAGCGCTTCCGTGCTTTCATAATCCGGAACGTAGTCTATTTTTTCACTTTCTTTCTTTTCCGCGCCCACTTCTTTCATTGCAAGAGCAATAAGTTCGCGCGCATACTTAACC
>JAFXKH010000027.1 GCA_017531795.1 Clostridia bacterium | reverse complement strand
TGCTTCGCTGGAAATGTTTCCGGAAGAAGAGGTTACGTTAATGGTATAAGTTTGCTTATATTCGTTACCTACTTCGTCAATAGCCGTATAGATTATGGTGTACTTACCTGCGGTCGTGAATTCGTAAGAAGATCCGTCGTTCTTAGCATCACGTTTGGTAACGGTTGCAATAACTGATTCTTCGGGATTCAAAAGCTGTTTGCTATAAGACACGTTGCTTTCGCTACTCGTAAGAACAATCTTATCAAAGTCAAACTTATCGCCTACGGATGCTTCTACGGTGTCATTGCTGTTCTTCAACGCGCCGTTGATATAACCGATTCCAACCGTAAACTCGGGCGCTTCAATATCACCGACCTTGATAGTGTAAGAAGTATCCGAAGTCTTGTTGTTTAAGGTTGCAGTATAGGTAACGGTATAAGTACCGTCGTATTCTGCCTTGAACATAAATTCGTTTGCTACGAGCGTGCCGTTATAATCGGAAGGTATATTATTCGCGCTATATACTACTGTCTTCGTTCCGTCAGGATCGGTAACGGTGCAAGTGATCTTGGATGCGTTACCGTTTATGGAAGATGCGCTGATATTAGGAAGTTTTACGTATTCGCCTTTTTCGGAATAGGTAGGCATTGCAGAGCCGAGTACACGGAAGGTTGCGTTTTCGTTATCGGTTGCGGAAGAAACCTGGCTTCCTACTGACTTGTGGTTATTTACGATATTGTTGTTTGCGTCATACTTAACGAGGTTGCTTGCGCCTGCGGAAAGATCGTATTCGAATACGTAGTCGTTAAACTTATAAGTCGTGGACTGAAGCGCGGTGAACTCCGTTCCCATAAGAGTGAATCTACCACCGGTGATAGAACGGATAACGCCACTTGCTCCCCAACCTTCAGAATCGGAAACGGTATAGTCGTTAGGAAGGTCGTAGGTATAACCGTATCTAAGGCTGGAACCTACAAGCGCGCTAACGGGAGTAGAACCGGAAGCAGAACCCTTTACGTCAACGAAGCCGATGTTAAGACTGCTTGTGCCCGATACGTGGAAACCACGAGCAACTACCATATAAGTACCGGTCTTGGAAGGAGTAAATCTGATGTTATCTACGTGAAGATACTTATTCACGTCGCCAACAGGATTTCTGTAAGTTTCAAAGCTTACGTCGGTGAGAGGATCTTCGTCCTTATCGTTGCCTTTTTCGTCCTTAATGCGCTGAATATAAAGTTCAAATCCAACGAAATCTCTGTTTTCGTCCGCGCCGTAGTTGATGGTGAACGAACCGAAGTTGTATTCCTGTCCAACCTTACCGTCTTCGCTGTTTACTCCTACGAAGGTAGGCGCGTATGCGTCAGTAGCAGTAGCAGTACCGTCAACGATCTTATGTTCCTTAATCATTTCTGCGGTATTGCCGGTAGCGTCGGTTGCTCTTGCAATAACGTATACAGGCTTGGTCGCATCTACGGTAGTAGTAATCTCGTCGCCGTGTACATCGATAGTGGTGATTTCATAACCGTTTTCAGTTTCAAACGTAAGGTAATTTACGCCGCCAGCAGGGCTGAGTTCTACTTTCTTGTCTACGTTTGCAAGAGTATCGAAATCAGTAATTCCACTTACCTGATCGAATACTACGTAGTAATCAACGTCAAGACGAGCGTCGTTGCTGTCGGTGATCATTACGTTTGCGATAGTATGAACGGTTTCAAATTCTCTGAATGAGAAATAGTTGGGAGTATCGAAAATTACAGTAGGCTTGGTAAGGTCTTCAAAAGTCGTTCTATAATTGATGTTATAGGTTCTTGAAGAGGAGTTGCCTTCCTTATCTCTTGCTCTGTAAGTTACGACATAGTCACCAGTCTTGGAACTTACTTTATAATTGTCAAAATTGAAGAAGCCTTTGGTAATCTTCTTTGCGGTAGCATCGTAATAAACGAGTGACTTACCAATAGTAGAACCGTTCTTTTTAAGATCGCCGGTATTAGCGTCTACGGTATAACCGGTACCCTCCCAATACTTGAAGAAGTAATACTTCGTTCCTTCTACTCCATAACCGTCTGCTTTGCCGTCTACGTATGCGTTAGCGTCTGCGTTGGTATAGATATTATCGAAGGATACTACCGTCTTGTTCTTCGGATCGGTGATGCTGAAAGAAACGGTAAGGTCTTCTGCTCCGCTGTTATCGATAAGCTCGGGGATAGGGAACGCAATATTAGTGTCGTCGATCGCCACCTTGCTGTCGGTTGCGGTTTCATCAAACTTGTAAACTTCCTTGCCCCAGTTGGTAGGAATAGAGCTTACGTCAAGCTCTTCGAATACGGGAGCGGTGGTGTCGGAAACTACGATATTGTAAGAATAAACGGAAGTTTCGTTACCTGCGTTATCTACTGCCTTGTATTCAACTGCATAAGAGCCTTTTACTACGGGATAGAAGGTCATGAAGTTATCGTTATCAAACTTCGCGTTAACGCCTTGGCTTGCAGTAGTGGTCTTCGTTCCGTCTGCTTTCCAGAATTCGTTGGTTGCGTAAGAAGTCTTCTGATCAACAACAACGTCTTTAACGGGATTTCCGCTGGGATCCTTAACGGCGATCTCAAGAGTAACTCTTTCATCATAGTTGTCGGTTACGGTAGCGTTAGGAAGCTTAATCGCGGTATTTATGGAAGACGACTGAGGTACGCCAGAAATACTGAGCGTAGGCGCGGTTTCGTCCTTGAAACTTTCCTGAACCGTTGCAATGTATTCTGCGGTATAAATGTTCTCGCCACCGGGAATTTCTGCGGTATAAGTGAAGAAATACTTACCAACCTTATCAAGCGTTACTTTATCTCCGCCTTTCTTGTTTACATAATCGGTAGGACCGTTAACGTTTATGGTTATTTTTTCTGCTTTGGAATCAACCCATCTATCGTTATCTTCGTCATAACGATAAAGAACAGCCTTGGGTAAGGTTACTTCTTTTCCCTTTCCACAGAAGGTAGGGATACCGGAAGCGTTGCCTTCTACAATGAACTTATATTCATAGTCCATATAAACTTCTACATTATAAGTGTAGCTTGCGTATTCGCCTGCGCCGCTTACTTTATAAGTTACGTTATAAACGCCGAGCTGATCTGCTTTAACTTTTCCACCAACGGGCGTGATTACGCTTCCGCCAGGAGAAACTACGGTTGCGCCCGCTTCTACCGCGAACTCAGAACCGTACTTAACTTTGTTAACTACCTTGGTTTGAACAACCGTGGTAGGTGCAGTTGCAGCGTCAGCTTTTATCATATCACAATAAGCGCCCGTAAATACGAACGTTACCGCAATAAGAAGTGCTGCGACAAGGGCAATTAATTTGCTTGCTATCTTTGACATTTCGGAATTCTCCTTGAGTTTTTACCTGTTTGTATAAAATTACAAATTACAACATCAATAAGTATATATAATACTGTCGTTGTTGTCAAATATTTTTATGTGAAAATTGTGTTAAAATTATATTTATTTTTAGTTTTTTGTGTGTTTATGAAAGAACTCTAACTAAACTTATTACCTTATTCTCGTCGTCAATCCGTTCAATCTCCGCCACAGAGGCCTTTATGTCACTTTCTTTTGCAGAATGCGTAAGGAAACATACGAGAGCACCGCCCACTCCGCCATGCTGAAGAACGGTTTCTATGCTGACGTCGTGAGAAGCGAAAACGCTTGCGAGGGACGCGAGTACGCCAGGAGCATCTTTTACGGATACCGAGAGATAATACTTACTTGTGAAATCGGTATCAATCACTATTCCCTTTTCTATTTCGCCATTATTTACAAAATCGGTATAAAGTGGCTTAGTGCGTTTCGCTGCGTATACTACGTCGCTGACAATCGCGCTTCCCGTCGGACGCGCGCCTGCGCCTCTGCCGTAAAACATTAAGTCATCTACAAAGTCACCGTTTACGAATACCGCGTTGAAACTTCCGCTGACGGAAGCAAGCGGATGGTTTTCGGGTACAAACGTAGGATGTACTCTGACTTCAACATTATTCTCGTTTTTCTTGCCGATTGCAAGCAGTTTTATTACGTATCCGAGTTCTTTTCCCGCTTTGATATCCGCTTTCGTTATGGCCGTAATTCCCTCTCTGTATACCGTTGATACGGGAATACACGTGTGAAAAGCGAGCGATGAAAGTATAGATAACTTATACGACGCGTCAAATCCTTCTACGTCCGCCGTCGGATTGAACTCGGCATAACCGAGTTGTTGAGCCTCTTTGAGCGCATCGGCGTAACTTACGCCTTCTTCGGTCATTTTTGAAAGAATATAGTTGGTCGTGCCGTTAATAATTCCTACAATCGATTTTATATGGTTCGCTTGTAAACTTTCTTCCAACGCGCGGATAATAGGCACACCGCCCACGCAGGACGCTTCAAAATAAAGTCCTGCTCCGCCCTTTTTCGCCGTTGCTTCAAGAGCAGGCCAATGCTTTGCAATAAGTTCTTTGTTCGCAGTAACTACACTTTTACCCGACAAGAGCATTTTTTCAATAAACGTCTTGGCAGGCTCGACTCCGCCCATCGTTTCTACGACGATAGAAATATCCTTATCGTTCGCTATTTCGTCGGGAGAACTTGCCACGGCAGAAGTGGGAATCCCGAAAGATTTTATTCTTTCAAGATTCTTATCAAGTACTTTTTTTACGCAAAAATCAATACCGTGATTTTTCAGCATAAAATCGTGGTTTTTCGTGAGTATTTCGTAGGTTCCGCCACCAACGGTACCTATACCCATAATTGCTACGTATACTTTTTTATCCATATCGTTATCCTTTTGTGTTGAGTTTATATATAACGTTCAGACCACGGAGCGTAAGAGTACGATCCAAAATATCTATAACGTCGCTGTTGTTTTTGATTATTTCACTAAGACCGCCCGTTGCGATAACCTTTGCATTCGCATAACCGGACTCTTCTTTCATAAGCCTGATAATACGTTCCGCCATACCGATATACCCTTGTATAAGACCGACCTGCATATTCGTTATCGTTGTACGCGCTATCGTTTTTTTGGGCAGAACGAGTTCGATTTTCGGGAGTTTTTCAGCCGTATCGGCAAGCGCTTCTGCCGAACTTTTCAGTCCGTGCGCTATCGCTCCGCCAAGAAACTCGCCCTTTTCGCTTATTACGTTGAAAGTCGTTGCTGTTCCGCAGTCCACCGTTATACAAGGACCACCGTACGTATAATACGAGGCAACGGAATTTACTATTCTGTCCGTACCGAGTTCGCGCGGATTGTCGTATTTGACGTTCAGTCCCGTTTTTATTCCCGAACCGACGATAAGCGGTTTTACGCCTACGTAATAATCGCAAGCGTGTTCAAACGTGTAGTTCAATCCCGGCTTAACGGAGGACATTATCGCTCCGTCAATATCTTTTATGGAAATGCTTTTCGCGTTGAGTTGGGCGAGAATATCAAGTCCGTATTCGTCACCCGTACGCATACGAACGGTAGAAAGTCTGAACGAGTGAACGAGCTTGTCCCCCTCAAAAACGCCGATTTTTATGTTTGTATTTCCTATGTCAATCGCAAGTAACATCTTTTTCTACCTCTTTCTCTACTTCGGTCTGTTTCTTTTTTCTTTCCGTACCGTTTACGTTAAGGCGCATACCACGTCTTACACCGAGCACCAAGGGAGGTGTTATTATTGTGGCGATAAGAAGTTCGGGAAGAATATTCGTTAAAAAAACAGCGGTAAACGCCATAAAAAGCGGATCGCCTTGGGCAAAAAGCCACAAGCAAGTCAAAGTCAATACCGTATTGGATAAAGCGACGAACGCTCCGCCGAAAGACAGCGCAATATATTCACGCAGGTATTCGTTTTTGATTCTTTTCAAAACGAAATCTAAAAACCGGTATACGCCGTACCCTATAATTCCTACGAACGTTCGTGGAAGTATGGAAACGAGCGGATTATAAAACGCCGTTCTTCCGAACATAAACGCCGTTATGCAGGACGCTACGCCAAAGAAGAAACCTGTTGCTATCGAAAATGGCAGATTGCGCTTGAACAGCGCGCACATCGAAACCGTAGCCGTGGAAGCGATAGCAAACGATATCGGACTCCATGCCGATATCGCGCGGTCTATCGTCATTGCCACGAATAGCAACGCTAACATCATGGCAAGTAAAGATACAATTTTCGTTACGTTTGTTTTCATTTTTATCTCCTTGTCGAATCCCAAAACTCGGGTATCCGCAAAATTAATTACGTTTATTATTATAGTCGCAGACGAGTTATCGCTATACGCCATTATTTGTGGTATATTATATCATTTTCTTATATAAAAAGCAAGGATTTTTCGGGCTAGTTATGATAATAGAAAGAAACCTCTACCTATTTTCAGCAGAGGTTTCTTCTTTCTTTTCGCCTATGTATTAGGCCTTATTTGCAACAGCAATCGTGACCGCATCCGCAAGAAGATATTAACATAAGCAGTATGATATCACACAGGTCAATCTTCTTATCACAGCAACAACCCGAGCATCCTCCACAGCAAGTAAGTAATAAGAGCGTACACAAGTCAATACCGCATCCACATCCGCATCCGCAGTTATTTGCGTTTTGATTAAACATAGTTTTTCCTCCTTTTTCAGTATTTCGGTTTGGAATTTTACCGCTCGGGCAAGAAAACGATTGCGCCTTTCGTTTTCTTGCCCACGGCTTTCTCCTCATTGGTGCACCGCCTCGGCTTAGTCTTTTGAATGGGATATCCTACTTCATAGTATTTATTTCGGCGGAAGAGTGTTACACTTTACTTGACAAAAAAATAAAGTTATAGTAAACTTTTATAAGTTTGAAAAATTTTTCTTGCGGTACGTCCGCTATGGGAGTAAATTATATGAAAGCAACGATGGATAAGCTCGTTAATCTTTGCAAAGGCCGTGGCATCATCTTCCCCGGCAGTGAGATTTACGGCGGTATGGGTAATACCTGGGACTACGGCCCCGTAGGCGTGGAGATCAAGAACAATATCAAGCGCGCGTGGTGGAAGCGTTTCGTTCAGGAAAGTGAAAATTCTTTCGGCGTTGACGCGGCTATTCTTATGAACAGCAGAGTCTGGGACGCAAGCGGTCACACCACTTCGTTCACCGATCCGAAGATGGACTGCAAGAACTGCAAAACCCGTCACAGAGCAGATAATCTTATTGAGGCTCACTCTAAGGGCGCAGTAAATCCCGACGCTATGACCAACGAGGAAATGGAAGAGTATATCAAGGCGAACAAAGTCGTTTGTCCCAAGTGCGGAAAAAGCGACTTTACGAATATACGAACCTTTAACCTTATGTTTGAAACGTCGAGAGGCGTTACCGAAGAAGGACAGAACGTCGTTTATCTCCGCCCCGAAACAGCGCAGGGCGAGTTCGTAAACTTCCTTAACGTTCAGCGTACGTCAAGAGCCAAGGTGCCTTTCGGAATCGGACAAATAGGTAAGGCGTTCAGAAATGAAATTACTCCCGGAAACTTTATTTTCCGTACGATTGAGTTCGAACAAATGGAACATCAATGGTTCTGCAAAGAAGGTACGGATGGAGAGTATTACGCTGATTTCAAGAAAAAAGCGTGGGACTTCCTCGTTGACCTAGGCTTTAATCCCGAACATCTCAGATATAAGGACCACGATAAACTTGCGCAGTACGCAAAGAGCGCGTGCGATATTCAGTATCTCTTCCCTATCGGTTGGAGCGAACTCAACGGCATACATAACCGTACTAATTACGACCTTTCCCGTCACGCCGAATTTTCGGGCAAGAACATGGAATACCTTGATCCCATCACCAACGAAAAGTACGTTCCTTACGTTATTGAATATTCTATCGGCGCAGACCGTCTTATGCTCGCTGTACTCACCGAAGCGTACGACGAAGAAGAACTTGAGGGCGGAGACGTCAGAGTCGTTATGCATTTCCACCCCGCTATTGCAGCGTATAAGGTTGCAGTCCTTCCCTTGCAAAAGAAACTTGGCGACAAGGCGAGAGAGATTTATAACAAACTCGTTAAGTCTTTCCCCTGCACTTACGACGAAGCAGGCTCAATCGGTAAGCGTTATCGCCGTCAGGACGAAATCGGTACTCCTTTCTGCGTGACCATTGACTTCGATACCTTAGAGGACGGAACGGTTACTCTCCGTGACCGCGACAGTATGGAACAGATAAGACTGAGCGTGGACGAACTCGAAGCATACGTAGAAAAGAAGATTAAATTCAACTAATAACCAAAACAAAAAAAGGACTACTCGAATCCTTGCAGGATTTCTCAGTAGTCCTTTTTATTTTACATTTTGTTTATATCTAAGCGACTGAAATTTCGATAATTCCCGTGACAAGAAATTTTATTGCCAGCGCGCAAAGTATTATTCCGCCGAGAAGAGCAGTAATAAAATTAAACTTATCCCCGAGCCTTCTGCCAACAAGCGCGCCGAGCAAATTACCGAACGCAGTCACGATTAACGTGATTACGCCGATAAGAAGAATAAACAGCCAAATATTATTGAGCGTAGTAAGAGCGAAAGAAACGCCGTTAAAAGCGAACGTAACACCGACGGCAAGCGCGTCAATGGACGTTGCTATGGCAAGGAGAGCCATTTCCTTCGCGCCGTATGTCGCAAGCCGACATGAAGTCTGACATTTTCTTTCCTTAATCGCCTCAATTATTGCCTTTACGCCGAGAAAAGCGAGGAGTGCAAAAGATATCCACGGGGTGATGAATTTTATATAAGAAGAAAATATTGATGCGCAGGCAAAACCAACGAGTGGCATAATCGCCTGAAAAACGCCGAACCACACTCCGCATAAAATCATACCGCGCGCGCTCGGTTTTCCACCCGCCAAACCCTTACATACGGAAACGGCAAGCGCATCCATAGCGAGAGAAAAGGCTATTAAGATAATTTCCCATATTTGCATTGATTAACTCCATATTTGGATAAAAAATTCATCGGACCTTGCCGATGAATTTTCTTTCGTTATCAGTTTATTGATTAATTATTTACTTTCGAGATAATCGGTCATATTATACAAACCGTGCGTTTTGCCGATAAGGAAACCTGCCGCCTTGATTGAGCCGACTGCAAAGATTTTTCGAGAAAGCGCGGTATGCTTAATTTCGATAATCTCGTCTTCCCCTGCGAAGATTACGGTATGCTCACCCACTATGCTACCGCCACGGATAGCGTGAACGCCAATATCTCCCGGTTTGCGCTTGCAATCACCCTCTCTGCCGTTAACGTATTCGGGCTTATAGTCAAGACCTTTTTCTATCGCCTCAAGCATTTGTTTCGCAGTACCCGACGGCGCGTCAAGTTTTTGATTATGGTGTGCTTCAATAAGTTCTATATCAAAGCCTTTGAGCGCAGATGCAAGCGCAGGAAGTACGCTTTCCACCACGTTTACGCCCAAACTCATATTTGCGGAACGGAACACAGGGAGTTCGGTTGCAAGGTCGTTTATCTTTTCCACTTGTTCGGGAGTAAGTCCCGTCGTTGCTATGACTACGGGGGACTTTTTTGCGCGGGCGAGAGAAATTACTTCGTCCAAAGTAGACGGACGGGAAAAGTCGATTATACAATCGAAGTCAACGTTTACGTCTTTCGCTTTTTCAAATACGGGGTACGCTCCGCCCTTAACAACGTCAATACCGCCCACTATCTCTATGCCATCGGTACTTTCGGCAACGCTTGATATCATTTTACCCATTTTTCCGTTGATACCAACGAGAAAGAGTTTCATTTTATAATTCCTCCATTAAAATCTTACGTCTATGGAAACTTGCTTGTTTGCAATAAGTTTGAGATCGGTTATCGTATAGGTCTCGGGATTGTATTTTTCTCCAAGTTTTCCTGCTTTATACGACGCGCCGTTGGGCAAGCGAAGCGCAATAGTTTTGCCCTTGCGCGCTTTGAGTTTTATATTAACTACGCCTTTACGCGAATTCCAGACGAGTGCTACTTCTACGCCGAGCGCAGTCTGAAAACCGCTTACGCTTCCCTTTTCAATAATCTTCGGAAGCGCGGGAAGTATGGCTATTTTGTCCGAATCGGAACGCACGAGCATTTCCTGTACCGCGCCGGTTATTCCGAGATTAGCCTCAATCGAATAGGGCGCCCATACGTCTTGCTTGCCTATTCCCATTCCGCGCCAATCATTAGTAGCGAAAATAAGGTTTTGCATACTCATGCTTCGTATCATTTTGGTAATTACGTCATAAGCATCGTCGCCCTCGCCCGTCCGCGCGAATATGTTTGCGTATCCTGCGAGCGTCTGAGAAGTAAAACTGCTACGAGCCGTATCGAGTTTTTTATGCGCAGTAACCGAGAACGCTTTTATAAGGTCGGGATAGTCAGCAAGAACTTCCGTTCCGGGATATACGGGATAGAACATTGCGTTTGAAGTTGCCTTGGGGTTATCCGTAAAGTTCTCGTCACAGTATTCAGAAACACTACCGTCCGAGTTGATAGAATACGAAGGAATTGCTTTGAGCATATCTTCCCATTTCTTTACGTCGGAGGCGTACTGTCCCGTTATCTTACTGCCTTTTATGAGATTTTGGAGCAGTTCTCTCACTACCGCAAAGTCAACGGTGGAGTTTTTCGCGACTTTGAGTTCGGTCATAACGGGAGCGTAATTGCCCGGAGTCGTTCCGGGGCTATACGACGGCGATGCTTCGTACTTGCCGTCATTGAGTTTCAAAAATTCTTCGTAGAACACCGCTACGTCTTTCATGAACGGCATGGCTTTCGACTTCAAGAATTTTTCGTCCTGTGTGTATTGATAATAATCAAAGAAGAACGAAGATATCCAGCCTGCGCCTGCGGTAAAGTGAATTACCCCCGAATCAACTGAGCCGAGAGAACCCGTTCCGTGCGCTACGACGGCAGGAATCATTATTCCGCGCGCGCCATACAAACGTGACGCATTTTTCTTCAAATCGTCGTATACGGTGGTATAGTAGTTATAAATCGAATTTACGTAGTCACAAAGATTGCCTGCAAAAACTTGTTTATACATCGCTTGGAGAGAGCCTGAGGCATCTATCTCAGATGCAGGCGCTTTATAATCGCCACACCACAAACCGTAGGGCGGTATCGGTTGACCGACTGCCGTACTACCGCAAATGAGCAAATAACGTCCGTACGCCCACAGTTTTTCCAAGAGCGAAACGGGCATATCACCGCTTGTAAAGACGTCGTCTATTACTCTGTCTACGGGCAAGTCCCTGCCGTCTGCATCAAAGTCAAGTTCGACAGAATTGAAAAGTTTGTTGTGAAGAGCGGTGTGCTCTTTAATGAGTTTGTCGTATGTAAGTTTGATACCCGTAAGTTCGGTTTTTCTGCTCTTCCACTCTTTTTCACGCTGACTCTCTATGAACGGGCTGATAAGAACGAGAACTTTTTCCGCGCCCTTTATCGTAATACCAGTCTGAGGATCAACGACCTGTGAACCACCGAAGTGGTTTATTCTTGCAACTACGCCAAAATCTGCTCCACTGTCAGAGCGAGCCGAAAAATACATAAAGAAGTTTTCGTACTTCACGTTTACGTTATCGGGAAGTTTGCTTACGGATATGGGAGTACGCGCGTTAAACTTATCGTGCAGGTCAAGAGAGAAGTTTACGTCAATACTATCCTTGCCCGCTTTCGTTATTTCATAACAAACGAGATTTTTCGCACGCGAAACGAAAACGGAACGCTCATACTTCGTCGCGCCTTTTTTGTAAACGACGGACACTTCGCCGTTTTCCATATTGATTATACGTGAATATTCTTTTACGCCCTTATCAACGGGCACAGATACCTTAAAATCACAAAGTGGAAGAGGGAAACTGGGAATAGGACGATAATTTTTCTTAATCAATGCGTCAGAAAGTATATTCTGCGCCATTGCAGGATTATTTTCGTCCAAACGTTTTCTTACGGAAGAAAGTTTATCGGCAACGTCTTGCATTACGCCAACGTGTCCCTGCCAACGCAAATCGCCGTGATTTATCATAATCACGTCTTCACCTGTTCCACCATAGACTGATGCTCCGATAACGCCGTTACCGGTAGGCAATGCTTCTCTCCAAGTAGATCCCCACCAACTCGCAGGCTTATTGAATTTCAATGCGTTTTTACTTTTTCTTATATTTACCATATTGCCCTCCGCGTATATCTCATCTATAAAAACGAGCACCCATCCCGTTTATTATATCAATTATTTTTTAATTTTGCAAGTATATGACGGAAGTATATTAAAATATTAACGTTCTTAACATTACTCGACTTAAAAACGACTAAACACCTATTTTCGAATAAAAATAACCTTTTTTCGTATATAAAAATCAGGCTGTCTGAATACAACCTGATTTTTTAATTCGATATTTACTTTTTTACGACTTATAAATTGTCTATTATGATATACGAAACGTTAATACCTTCGATACCCTTTTCTTCAAGCGTTTGTTTGATTTTGTCAAACTGTTCGCCCGCGTAGTTAAGAGCCTGAGGATTCTTGACGTATTCATAACCGCTGACAGTAAGAGTTGCATCAGTTTTTATTTTTACTTCACATTCACCAATCGCGTAAGGAAGAGTGACGTCGATTTTTTCAGCAGGAGCGTCAAAAACAATCGAATAAACTACTTCATCATCCTTTTCTACGGTAAGTTCGTTACCTGCCTGCACACCGTTAATGGTCATTTTTACCTGAGAACTAAGGCGGTTCGAAGGATTTACGCCGATTATTACGTAACCTTCTTCGGCCCCGCTATCCTTAGTGAAAAGTCCGGGGGATTCGTTATAACTAGGCATGCTAGCCGTCGCTATCGACATTCTATACATTTCTGAATTCTCAACGTACGTCCACTCATAATAGTCGAAGCCTTCCACCTTCTTTATCTTCTGATATACGGCTTCGTCTTTAATTTCCCAATAAAATCTTCCGGGGTTGGAAGACGTAGCGTCTACCACGCACACGAGTGAATTATCATAGAAAGAATCGGTTATGTTGACGTTTGCGAAGTCGTAAGTGTTCATAACGTTTATGGAATTGTTTACGTTAAGGATTGCGCTTATAGGCGTTGCAATGAAGAGCGCAAGCGCGGTAATAACGCAAAGCGCAGTTACGCCAAACCAGTTATGATAAGTCCAAGAAACCTTACGCTTAACGAGTCTGGTTTCAGTTACGGTTTCAAACTTGCCTTTCTTGATTTCGTCTTCCTTATCTTCTACTACGGTTTCAATCACTCTTATGGTGTGCTTGGGAAGTTTGTAGAACGCGTCGGAAAGCACGGGCTTGAGATAATCGAAGTAAGGCGCAATTGTGGAAAGCATAAGTGATATTGCCACAAGAAGGAAAGGTACTGAAATGGTCGCTACGAGATTACCTATCATCATCGTCGTTTGAACAAGCATAGCAGTTCCAAGCATTGCAGGCAAGGTATAGAGCATAAGTCTATCCATCGCAAAACCAAACTTGTTCTTGAACGAAACTTTAAGCAGAGTGGTAAGGAGCATTATTACGCCGTTAAGTACTCCAACGAGAAGGAAAGCAAGCGAGCCGGCAGGGAAAATAAAGCCGAACGCTATAGCTACGAGCATCTGAAGTACTACTCCACCGCGAACAACGTCGGTTGCTTTTACCCTAAAGCCACGCTTGATTGCGGGATAAAGTCCGCACAGTACGGCTAATGCGAAGAGAATTGCGGGAACGAGTACTGCAGGCGTCATAAGATGCGCGCCGAAGAGCATATTCATTGATATCGCGCCAAAACCTACGGAAAGCAGTCCAACGAGGAAATACGCGCCAAAGAATACGCCGAGCGAAAGAGCGAGAGAAAGAAGAACTCCGCCCAAACCTTTCACCGTTTCTATTATTGAGAACGCTTTTTTCTTGTTTCCAAGAACGAGGTTTCCAACAAGAAGAAGTAATAAGAGCGCGGAAAGGATATATACTGCAATTCCGGACATTCCTACGTTTACGCCAAGGAAAGATACTCCTGCTCCGTCAATACCGCCCGTTTTCATATTAGCAATCTTTGCCGAGCCGAAATATTTTGCCAAACCTTCGATTGCGGACGCGTACTGCGCGACTGCGCTTTCGCTTACTACGTTAAAGTTGTCCTGTTCGCTACCTGCATCGCAAGAGCCACTCGCCATCATAAAGTTGAGCGCGGGAATCGACCAGTCTTCATCCACTTTATCATAGAATACGTCAAAGTCGGAAGAAACCTTGCTCTCCAAAAGCGAAGTCACTGCGGTATCTGCTTTTACGCAAGCAGATGAAGCGATATATCCCGACATTACGTCGGAATCACCATCCGTACTTTGAGCAATAGTCAATGCGCCGTCGGCGGTTATTGCGTCAAAGTTGAACGCTACTTTTACTCTTGAATATACGTCATCAAAACCAACGAATTGATTTTTGAAAGCGTACGCGCCTATGCTCGATTCGTGTCTGCCACAAGTAATTACGAATACGAGATCGTTTTCATACGTTCCGCCTTTGAGCGTTTCAATCGCGCCTATCATTGCGGTAACGGCAGATGCTGAAGATGCGTTTACTGATCCAAGATTTGAATCGTAATGCGTCATAAAGAGTACCGCATCGTCGCCCTTTCCGGGAATGGTCACGATAATATTCTTTATTTCGTCAGTCGTATAAACTACGCCTTCCGTTCCGGCGTATTCACCACCCGTCATATCAGTAACGGTATCTACGTCAAGTCCGAATTCAAGCGCTTCAAAATCTTGTACGGTATATGAAGGAGCGCTTACGCTGACGGTATCAAACTTCTGGTCAATGGAAGTAATAGTAGCGGACTCATTATATTTCGTCGCTTTTACTTCGCTGATACCTGCGTTATTAAGCCAACCCTTAATTGTTCCTACAGAATTCTTGATCGAATTGGTTTCATAACTATTGCGTTCGCCACTTGCCAACGTTTTTGCATTTGCGTATGCTGTGTCTACATTTATCGAAGTAGAAGTAGACGCAGGCACAAAGTAATACGTCACAAAAGAGATTACAAGAACTACTACCGCTATTATTGCAAGAAATGAATAATAGAGCCCTTTCTTTTTGAAGGGCGCGGGAGCGCTCGTTCCTTTCTGCTCAGTCGTCATTATATTATATTCCTCTCTTTATGGTTTTCAGCTTATATTTCGCTATCCGTATTATTCTATCATAAGCGGATAGGATTTTCAAACTATTTTTAGGGTACTTTTTCGTTTTTATGTGAAATTTTTAACAAACTGTCGTTATTTTTCCGAATACTTGTCCAAAATCTTCGTTGCTTCGGCTTTTACTTGATTTTTTAAGGATTCCGGGCTGAGAACTTCCACTCCGCTTCCAAGCGAAAGTATCTTTTTTACGAGGTCTTTTCCGTCGCCAACGATTGCCTTTACGACATATTTTTCTCCGTCCGGTTTTACTGCGCTTGCGCCCAGCCACTCTTCTACGCTCGGTAAGCACTCTTCGCTAAATCGCAATTGAATACTGATGTTTTCTCCAAGATTTACGGCAAGAGCAGAACGCACGTCCGCTCCGCTTCGGCTGACGTATTCTCCGCCTATTTCCAGACTTTTTATTCGGGCAAGACGGAAAAGCCGAAATTCTTTTCGGGTATGACACCATCCGTAAACGTACCACACTCCCGCTTTGAAAGCAAGGGTGTAAGGATCAAGCAGTCTGTCTGAGAACTTACCCATTTTATCTATGTATTTTATGCTTAACGTGAGTTTGTTCTCAATCGCCATGCCGATAACGTCTATTTTGCTCTGCATTGCGCCCGAACTACCGTTCCAGGCATCTGAGTCTACGACGACGGGCGGTTGCGCGAGCGGAACGGTTTTGCCTTCGGAAAGAGCGACGAGTTTGTCTTTTACGTCACGGTTTACTCCGTCGTTGAAGGTGGAAGAAAGCGCGTCTATGCACGTCGTCAATCTGCTGAGTTCTTCGGGCTTGAAGAGTACGAAAGGCACTTTATAATTGTCGGGAAGATAGTACCCTCCGCGACGGCCGGGCGCAGATTCAATAGGAACGCCACCTGCAATCAATTCGTCAACGTATCTCTGAATAGTACGGGGAGAAACTTCGTAATGTGAGGCTATTTCTTCCCTTCTTACGAGTTTTTTATTCATCAGCATTATAATAATGCCGTATATAATGGAAACATTCATAATAGTATTATATCAAAATTTCGGGCGTAGGTCAAGCATCATAGCAAGCGGTATATATTCATTGCGAAAAATACGCGTTTTACGTACGTAAGCGTTTCGGGGAAAGGGGTTCCGCCTTCTTTCCATTTTTGTAAGTTTGTATAGCCCGCGTTGTACGACATCAGCGCGTCGGTAAGATTTCCGGTCAGGTCGAGCAGATATCGCAAATACGCCGATCCAAGCAGTATTTCGCTTTTTGGACTTCTGTCTGCCGTTATGCCCGTTATTTCGCTCATCCACGCTCTCGTCGTTGGCATCATTTGCATTAAGCCTTCTGCGCCTGCCCTGCTTACAGCCCCTTCGTCATAACCGCTTTCTACGAGAATTACGCTTCTTATAAGCTGCTCAGGTAAGGTATATCGCTTGGATGCCAACGATACTTCATCAGCGTACTTAAATGAAAATATACTTAGTCCAAAAAAATATGAAGCCGTTATCACGAGGATAACGGCTGATAAAATAATGCTTTTTACAAGATTTTTTGCCACTCGCGCATAAGTTCCTTTGCGGTCTGCGAGAGATTTTCATCCGAAATGACGGTTACGCTTGCTCTGCTATTTCGTTCTTCATCGCTCATTTGCGAATCAACGATTTGGTCAAAAACTTCTCCCGTTATGCCGTCGCGAAGTCTTGCTCGCTCTTTTCTCACTTCATAAGGCGAAGTAACGGCAACGATCAGGTCAAATCCTTTATCCATACCGCTTTCAAACAGTAAAGGCACTTCGCAAACGACGATTTGCGCATCCGTTTGGGCTATGCGACGGTCCATTTCTTCTTTTACCGCAGGGTGCACTATGCTTTCCAGCTTTTTTCTGTCCTCCCCGTTGGCAAAAACGCGCGCTTTGAGTTTATTTCTGTCGAGCAAACCGTCTGTTACGCAATCGGGGAAGGCTGATTTTATGCTTTCGCAAACGGCGTTACCCTCCGCCTGCAACTCTCTCGTTATTTTGTCCGCATCCATAGTATACGCGCCAAAAGAGTTCAGTATACGCGTTAACGTGGATTTTCCGCTTGCTATTCCGCCCGTTATCGCAACGAGAAGTTTGGGTGGAGCGCAACCGCAATACCGCTGGCGGTACACTCCGTACTTTTCACACAGCGTTTTTATACGGATATTTCCGCCTTTTTTCTTGAAATCGGCAGGAAGTGGCTTTACGCCGTAACGCTCTCCGACAATTTTGGAGTATTCGTTTATTTCAACGGCGTTTTTAAGCGGACTCGCTGTCAATGTCGTGCAGAAATAATCGTAACCGCCCTCGCTTGCTTTTTTCGCCGTACGCTCCAATCTGTCGCCAATACATAAACTGCATTTTTTTCCGTGTTCTTTTCCGCCCTTGTTTTCGCCTACCGCAACGTCGTATTCCTTTCTGTCGTACGGCTCGGCAATAACCGGTATATCAAGTTCCATTAAGCGGATAAGTTTTTTTATTTCGTTAAGACGTTTCTCATACTCAGCCTGTGGGTAAATATTCGGATTATAATAATATAACGTAATATCAAACTTATCCTGCAAACGCTCTATGCTCGCAGTCAGGCAGGGCGCGCAACAAACGTGCAAAAGCAACCGGGGTTTGCCATCAAGCAACCCTGTTATGCGTTCGAATATTTCGTTATAATCAGTCTTTTTCAATCAACTTTCCTCCGAAAGTTTTGCCGTTACGTCCGCAAGTCGGAGCGCTTCCAACATTTCGTCGATATTGCCGTTCATAAAGTCGGTCATACTGAAAAGCGAAAGACCTATGCGGTGATCGGTTATTCTGCCTTGGGGGAAATTATAAGTACGAATACGCTCGCTTCTGTCTCCCGTACCGACTTGTGATTTTCGCTTGTCTGAATATTCTTTTTCTGCAATGGAGTTAAAATAATCGTATACGCGCGCTTTGAGAACTTTCATCGCTTTATCGCGGTTTTTCATTTGACTGCGCTCGTCCTCGCAACATACCACTATACCTGTCGGAAGATGCGTCATGCGAACGGCTGAGTCCGTTTTATTTATGTGCTGACCGCCTGCGCCACCACTTCTGTAAGTGTCTATCTTTACGTCCTTATCGAGAATTTCCACGTTCACGTCTTCGGCTTCGGGCAAAACGGCTACCGTTACGGTAGAAGTGTGTATTCTGCCCTGCGTTTCCGTTTCGGGTACGCGCTGAACGCGGTGTACGCCCGATTCAAATTTGAGTTTGCCGTAAACGCCGTTTCCGGACAGCATAAATACGGCTTCTTTAACACCGCCGAGTTCGGTCAGGTTCATCGTCATATCTTCACACCTGAATCCTACTCTGTCCGCGTACATCTTATACATACGCATAAGGTCTGCGCCAAAAAGGGAAGCTTCTTCCCCGCCTGCGCCACCGCGTATTTCGATTATGACGTTTTTATCGTCGTTGGGATCTTTGGGAAGTAAGAGAATTTTTAATTCTTCTTCGATACGCTCTATTTCCTTGCGAGTCTCAGTAATTTCCACTTCTGCAAGTTCTTTCATCTCGGGATCGGAAAGAAGTTCTTCGGCGGATGAGAGATCGCTCTCTGCTTTGAGAAGTTGCTGATACTTTTCCACGATAGGAGTGAGATTGGTATGTTCTTTACAGAGTTTACTCCACTTAGTCGTATCCGCAATTACGTCGGGATCGGCTATTTCTTTACTGAGAGTCTCGTATTTCGTTATTATTGATTGAAGTTTTTCTCTGTTCATTTCTTTATTGCGGTAATTACTCGATCGCTACCGCTAAGGTCCTTTATCGTTTTTATCGAGCAGAATTTTTCGGCAAGGAGCGCGCAAACTTCTTCTGCTTGCGTATGCCCTATTTCAAGTACGAGCGCACCGCCGTCGTTGATATAATCGGGCGCAGAGGCTATGATTTTTCTGTATACGTCCAAGCCGTCCTCTCCTCCGTCCAGGCTGATTCGGGGCTGACAAGTAACTTCTTTCTGTAACCCGTCTATTTCGGAAGATTTTATATAAGGCGGATTGGAGATGATAAGGTCGTACTTCTGAGAAATATTCCCAAAGACGTCGCTCTTTATAAGCGTAACCGCTTCGGGCAGATTGGTTCTTGCCACTTCCAAAGCGTCGTCTGAAACGTCCGAGGCAGAAACTTCTGCTATGGTACGCTCAGCAAAGGCGCGCGCTATACAACCACTACCCGTCATAAGGTCAAGAACGGTTTTATATTCGTTGTTTTTTACGAGCATTATTCCTTCAAGCGCAGTAACTTCCGTTTCCATTCTCGGAAGATGTACGCGCTCGTCAACGTTTATTTCATAACCGAGAAAGTCGCTCTTGCCCGTTACGTAATCAAGCGGAAGTCCCTGAACGCGTTTTTCCACTTTCGCTTTTAAGTCAAGCGCTTGTTCTTTGGTAAGTTTCTTTACGTGAACGAGTTGGTTGCGTTTTACGCCCAAAACGTTTACGAGCAACCAGTCGGGCTCGGACGGATCGTCCACGCCTGCTTCGGCGTATTTTTTTTCAATGAACGCGCGCGCGTCAGTCATCGTCATCTCATAAAAGTCCAAAGTGGGAATACTCTCGTCAGCATCCATTTCCATGACTTTTTTGAAGGCTACGATAGCCGTTTCCGCCTGATCGTCATCGGGGATTTTCGTTGTAAGGGCTTGAAGCGCGAAACCAGGCGCTTTGAATATTCTGAAAAACCAATTGTCGGGCGCTTTCGCTATAAGACGAAGGAGTTCGTAACTCACGCCTGCGATAAAAGGAAGACTAAGCAAGCCCACTCCCATGCAAATTAGATTATAAAGGACTTTGCCAAGACCTTCGCTGTTTACCACCGCTTGAACGGATAACGTAGTTACGCCCAAAAGCGCAAGTATCCAAGTAATCAGCGCCATAACGAATACGCTTATCATAACGGTATAGAACATAAAGGTCGTTCCGCAACGCGCGTGACGGGTGGAACAACTTTGTACGTTTTCCACAGTCAAAGGCAGATTATGCTCGAAACAGTTTATCGTGCGATGTTCGGCGCCGTGGTACATATACGTACGGCGAATATCTTTAAGCCGTGAAGTAAGGAAAAGATAGAACACGAGTATTATTACTTTCATTACGCCCTTGAATAAAGACATTATGAGAATATAAACATTGGGGTCTACCTTTTCGGAAAGGTTTATCGCAAGATCGAAAATCAAATAAAACGCAAGCGTGGGCAGAAAAATAAAAAGCCCTATCGCAAGAATTACGGCAAGGAGTACTGCGAATATCATACCGCCTTTGCCGAGTTTCATATCTTCGTCGTCACCTGCGTAAATTTCAGCCGATTTCCAGATATATTTTACACCGCCCACGAGCGAAAATAAAAAACTCGTTATGCCACGAATTATCGGCCAACGATGATACCACTTTTTGCGCTCACTCGTGCGTTCGGTATATACCACGAGTTCGCCTTTTTCGTCACGGCAACAAATTGCTGAGGAAGTTTTTCCTCGCATCATTACGCCTTCAAGAAGGGCTTGCCCTCCTATATTACACGGGGTATACTTCCCCGGATTTGTCCATTTGTCTTTTTTTTTCATTGTTTTTTCACGGTAATTGCCGTAAAAGATGAAAGGTTCTTAGATCCTTCGACTGCGCTCAGGATGACGGCATTAGAACTAAGACGGTGAAGATTCGTGCGTATACGGGCAACAGTCGAGCGACGTGTGACTAAATAGCACACGAGCGAGAGCGTAGCCCCGTAGACGTGCGGATATACTACGTCACATACAAGCCCAAGACGGTGGAGAACGTTGGTCAGACGGGCAACAGTTGGTGAACTGTCCGAAGGGAGCGTACATAATAGTACGTGACCAAGGCAGGTCGCCAAGCGTAGCCCGTATCACCGGCGTTATACGCCGTCGCTATACGTTGCTGTTCTCAATAAGCGACTTAACCTTCATCAACCTAATCTGCGTTGATCTTTCGTTTTCATCCAGTTTCATCATAATGTATTTTATGGTTTCCTGGCAATCGGGGATCATAACGTATTCAAGCGCGTTTACACGACGGCGGTTCTTGACTACTTCGTTTGCAAGCATATTGCAAGTCTTTTCTATTTCGGCAAGGCGGAGTAATTTTTCGGTAAGACGGGAAATTCGGGCTATTGAAAGGTCGAGTTCTGCCGTTACGGACGGAAAGGCGTATGGAAGGCTATCCGAACCGTGAATATTCATTTTTATGTCCGGAACGTCCACGCCCATAACGCTTTTCGTGCCACAAGAAACGTCAAGTCTGGTGGACGGCATACAAACAGCCTGCTCCACGAGTTCTTCACCTACCGAAGCGCGAGCAAGCATAAAGGAGCGCAAAGCGATTTTAAGTTCGCTCTCCACTTCTTCACGCATACGCTTATTTTCACGAATAAGGAGCATAAACTGACGTATCATTTCGTCCGACTTGTCTTTAAGCAGTTTATGTCCTTTTACTGCCGTTTGCAAGCGGTCTTTGACACGACGAAGTTCCATTCTCGTGGGATTTACGTTTAATCTTGCCATTATTCTTCGACTGCACCTAAATATTTATCAATGAATTTATCCTTGATACGTTTTAGTTCGTTTCTCGGCAGGAGCGAAAGCAATTCCCAACCGAGGTTGAGCGTTTCTTCTATGCTTCTGTTCACCGTAAACGACTGGTTGATATATCGTTTTTCAAACTCTTCGGCAAACTTCGCGTACTTTCTATCCGTTTCCGAAAGCGCTGCTTCACCGAGTATTGCGGAAAGTTCCTTTGCCTGTTTTCCCGAAGCGTACGCCGCGAAAAGCTGGTTCATCGTATCGGCGTGATCTTCTCTCGTCTTTTTGTCGCCTATTCCCTTGTCTTTAAGACGAGAAAGGCTGGGAAGAACGTCGATAGGCGGATTATAACCGCGCTTATAAAGGTCACGGGATAAGATTATTTGTCCTTCGGTTATATACCCGGTAAGGTCGGGTATGGGATGAGTCTTATCGTCTTCGGGCATAGTAAGAATAGGAATTTGGGTTATTGAGCCTTCTTTGCCCCTAATTCTTCCCGCGCGCTCGTAAAGCGAAGCAAGGTCGGTATACATATAGCCGGGATATCCGCGTCTGCCAGGTACTTCTTTTCTTGCTGCGGATACTTCACGGAGTGCTTCGGCGTAATTGGTAATATCCGTCATTATTACGAGTACGTGCATGCCTTTGTCGAAAGCAAGATACTCTGCGGCAGTAAGAGCCATACGAGGTGTTGCTATACGCTCAACGGCGGGATCGGAGGCAAGGTTCATAAAGAGCACGGCTCTGTCTATTGCGCCCGTCTTTCTGAAATCACGGATAAAGAAATCCGCTTCTTCGTAAGTTATACCCATCGCTGCGAATACTACTGCGAAGTTGGATTCACCGCCCAACACCTTCGCTTGACGGGCTATTTGCGCCGCAAGGTCTGCGTGAGGCAGTCCCGATGCTGAGAACACGGGAAGTTTCTGTCCGCGGACGAGAGTGTTCAGTCCATCAATTGCGGAAACACCCGTCTGTATGAATTCGTCGGGATAGTCGCGCGCGGCAGGATTTATAGGCTGACCGTTTATATCTACGCGTTTTTCAGCAATGATTTCCGCTCCGCCGTCCTTCGGCTTACCCATACCGTCGAAAATACGACCGAGCATATCGGGAGATACCGAAAGTTCGATTGCTCTTCCAAGGAAAGAGGCTTTGGACGTGGAGATTTTCAAGCCACGGCTTGCCTCAAAAAGTTGCACGAGCGCTTTGTCGCGGTTTATTTCAAGGACTTTACCTTGACGGACTTCTCCGTTTGCTTGCTTTATTTCTACGAGTTCGTTGTACTTTACTCCCTCTACGCCCTCAACGAGCATCAAAGGTCCTACGACTTCTCGTATGGTACGATATTCCTTTTTCATTATGCCTCCGCTTTTATAAGCGCAGATATCTGCGACTTAACCATTCTGCCAAGTTCGTCGATTTTTTCAAGTTCGTCTTCCGTTATATACTTCGCTCTACCTATTCCGTCACGGGCAGGCACAGCCAAAATTTCGTTCACGTTTGCGCCACCGTCCAACGCGTTTATGCTGACTTCGTACCAATCAATGATAAGACGGAGCATCTTAATCTGCTTTGCGAGTGATGCGTAAGTGTCTACTTCGTGGAAAGCGTTCTGGTGCAAGTAGTCTTCGCGAACGCTCTTTGCGCATTCCATCGTCAGTCTGTCGTGAGGTGAAAGCGCGTCCATACCTACAAGACGTACTATTTCGTCCAGTCTTGCCTCTTCCTGTAATATCTGCATTGCTTTTCTGCGATAATCCGTCCACTCTGCATCAACGTTATCGTCGTACCACGCTTCCATACGGTCGCTGTAAAGCGAGTAGGACGTGAGCCAATCAATCGCAGGGAAATGACGTTTATACGCCAGCGATGCCGAAAGTCCCCAGAATACTTTGACTATACGGAGAGTTGCCTGTGAAACGGGCTCGGACATATCACCGCCCGGAGGAGATACCGCGCCGATTGCCGTAATCGAGCCTACGCGGTGGTCAGATCCGAGAAGTTCAACAACGCCCGCTCTTTCATAGAACTCTGCAAGTCGCGCGGAAAGGTATGCAGGATAACCTTCTTCGCCCGGCATTTCTTCCAAACGGCCACTCATTTCACGAAGCGCTTCCGCCCAACGGGAAGTAGAGTCAGCCATTATTGCGACGGAGTAACCCATATCACGGAAGTATTCGGCTATGGTAATACCCGTATATATACTTGCTTCACGCGCAGCAACGGGCATATCCGAAGTGTTCGCTATAAGAACGGTACGTTTCATAAGCGGTTTGCCCGTATGCGGATCGGTAAGTTCAGGGAATTCATTAAGAACGTCCGTCATTTCGTTTCCGCGTTCTCCGCATCCTACGTATACTATTATGTCTGCGTCCGCCCATTTTGCAAGCTGGTGCTGTACGACCGTTTTACCGCTACCGAAAGGTCCGGGAACGGCAGCAACGCCACCGCGCGCTATGGGGAAAAGAGTATCTATTACACGCTGTCCCGTTACGAGTGGTTCGCTTGGTGACATTTTTGCCGAATACGGTCTGCCACGGCGTACCGCCCATTTCTGGAGCATGGTTACGTTCACTTTTTCTTTGCCGTTATCTACGACAGCCACCGTTTCGTCTATGGTAAAATCACCCGAATAAATTTCTACGATCTTACCCGAAACGCCGTACGGTATCATAATACGGCACTCTATAATCTCGTTTTCCTGTACCGTACCGATAATATCGCCTGCCGTTACGACGTCACCCACTTTCGCTTTGGGGTTAAACGTCCATTTTTTCGTGTGGTCAAGAGCGGGAATATCTATTCCTCTGCCTATACGCGCGCCCGACGCCTCCACGAGTTTTTCAAGCGGACGTTGTATACCGTCGAATATTCCCTCCATAAGTCCGGGGCCGAGTTCTACCGAAAGAGGCGCGCCTGTCGTGACTACTTCTTCCCCCGGCCCGAGCATACTCGTTTCTTCATAAACCTGAATGGACGCCTTATCTCCACGAAGTTCTATTACTTCACCGATAAGACGATTTGCCGAAACACGCACGACGTCGTACATTTTTACGTCTGCCATTCCTTCCGCTACGATAAGCGGTCCGGAAACTTTTATTATTTTTCCTTTCTGTTCAGTCATTGTTTTCTCCGTTTATTATCCGAGTATGTCTGCGCCGATTGCTTTTTCGACGTCTTTTCTTATTCCTTTCGCGCCATAACCGTTACTGCCCGCGCAGGAGGGTATGGGAATTACGCAAGGATAAGTTATGCTTTTTAATTCTTCCATAGTGTCCGAAATAGTTATTGCAAGTTGTTCCGTCACGAACACGACTGCGTACTCGCCCGTTTTTACTAATTTCAGAAGTACGTCTTTTACGTTTGACGGCGTTGCTTCGAAAGATTCTGCGCCGATTGCCTTAAAAGCAAGGGCTGAATCAAGGTCGCCTAATACCGCCATTTTACCCGATTTAATCATAAATTCCCCTCAGCCTCCTCTTGATTTCATCGCGAGCGTCGTTTTTAAGACAAACGAGTACCGTCTTTATCGTTTTCAGTTCAAGAAAAGCGCGGTAGAAATAATTTATGAAAGGGCTTTTAGACGTAAAGTTTTCCTTGCCGACGAGCGTTATTGCGTACAAATAATCGTCTATATGCGTTTCAAAATCGGTTATTCCCTCAATTCCCTTTTCCACGCCTTCAAATACCTCCGCATAATCAGTACTAGCGTAAAAAAGATTAAACGCTTCTATGCTTGCGGTAAGCGCGCGTTCCATTTCGTCCTTTTTCAGACTGCCTCCATCTATGAACATTTCGGAAAAATCTTTTACGGGCAGTTCCATAATGCGACAACGCAGGAGTGTCATAAGGTTTTTCAGGTCAATATCCGCTTTTACATAACGAGTGAGCATTTTATCTCCCTTTGCCCATTTGAGAGCAAAAGCGTATCTCGCCTTCGTTATTGCGACGTCTATTTCGCGGGGTGTGAGGATCGTTCCTTCACTCTTTTCGTCAAGAGCAACGAGACAATCTTCGAGTTCATCGGGCAGACTGGAATATTCCTTTTCCATAACTGCCTCGCTCACGTCCTCAAAACCACCGTAAAGCGCTCTGCCTACGTCCACTCCGCCCACTCGTCCTTTGTACGCGCTTTTTGCGTTGTGGAAAATAAATTCGCTCAAAAGGACGTTCGACACCCTTTCGCTGACGGCGTTCTCTCTCACGAAGGCTACGAGTTTAGCCGTTTCATAAGACAATAGCATTTCCATGCTAGGCGCGGACAATCCGTCACCCTTGCCGTAGTCTTGCAAAATTTTTATGGCATCGGAAAAATCGGCGTCGATCAAACGGCGAAGTCTGTCCGAATCCATCAAATATTTTTCATTTTGCGACGCCAAAGTATTGGCGTAAATTTTGCTTACTAACGCCATTTATTCTCCGAAAAGTACTTCAAGTACTTTGTTTTCATATTTTTCCTTAATTTCCGACATCAGCGCATCGAGAGTAAGGTCTATTTCGCACGAGTCTGCGCGCAAAATAACGCCACCGTTTGCTTCGATATATTCTTTCGCAAGCGACAGTTTCTTACCCGAAGTTTTGATTATTCCGCTAAGCCACTCTTCGTCAAAACGCTTATTATCACCTTTTGAAATTACGACAACGTCGCCGTCTCCCGCGTGCTTTGCAACGAGTGAGGAATAAAAAGTTTCGTACTGCTTGGAGGAAAGTATTTTTTCCACGGCAAGCGCGTACGCCTCGTCCATAACGGCGCGTTTAGCGGACAGCGTTTGCATACGCGCGTCTAAGCCTGCTACGGTAAGACGCCTTTGCGTAACGCTTTCGCATTCCTTTTCAGTCGCTATTTCCCTTGCGGACTGTTCTTCCGCAAGACGGTTTTTAAGCGCGTTGAGTTTATTCTCTTTGGCTTCTGTGGCGTCGGAAACTATTTTTTCCGCCCGTTCTTTCGCTTCGGAAAGAATTACGGAAGTTATTTTCTCGACCATTTTTTTCTCCTTACATAAGGAATATAAGCGCAAGAAGGGAGATTATGAACGAGAATATTGCGAAAATCTCGACGAGTACGGTCATGGTAATTCCCTTACCCATCTGTCCCTCCTGTTTGCCTACGAGATTGATACATGCAACCGCTACGTTACCCTGCAATATCGCGCTTACCAAACCGATAATTCCTACGGGAATACAAGCCGCAATAATTGCAAGACCTTGGTCAGGCGGGAATGCAGAAACGTCTCCGCCCATAAGTCCGCACGCAAGGAAAGCGAATACGGCTACTACGAATCCGTATATTGACTGTGATGCGGGAAGAAGTTGAAGTACGAGTACAGAACCGAATTTGCTCGGATCTTTGCTGAGAAGCGCGGCTGATGCCTGTCCTGCGCGACTTACGCCGATTGCGGATCCGATTCCTGCGCTCATTGCAATTGCAGCGCCTGCAAGCGCGTAAAAGATACCTATTGTCATATTTTAATGACCTCCGTTAATATTTCTGATATAAAGTGACTTTCGTCACGGGTTTACTATTTTTTTATGTTTATAAAAGATAATCAAATAAATCTTACGTATTTCGTTCTACCGCCCAACGGTCTGAACGGTCTGCCACCACCGTCATAGAATTTGCCGTAGAATTCAAGATATTGCAAGCGGGCGTTGTGTACGTAGGCAGACAGCACACCCATCGCAAGGTTGAAGACGTGAAGGACGATAGCGAGTATTCCTGCCGGAATTACCATTACTCCACCGCCACTGCCGATCATACCGACGAGTATGTTGAAGGCGTAACCGATAGCGCATGAAGCAAGCGCAATACCGAATATACGCGCGTAGGAAAGCACGTCGGACAATATGTTTACTATGTCGTATAACGCGCTGAGTCCGCTTATTACTTTGCCAAAGCCCTTTTTCTTTCTGCCTTTGGTAAATACGCTACCAAGCAGTCCCGTTCCCAATACGATAAATCCGGGGATAAGCAAATGCTCAAAAGCGGACGGCCAAAGGGGTATTTCTCCGCCGTTGCCCCAGGTATGCGTGTCGAGATTAAACAGCACTTTACCCATCGCGAGCAAAAGGAGTATTGCACCGACGTACGTCAACGCAGGAAAACCGTAGTCAAACAATCCGTCCGTAATTTTACCGCTTTTTATACACTTATACGCGCCGAGAAGGTATCCGAGCATAATATGCACCGCGCCTATAACAAGACAGATGAGAAGGAGTAATAACGGTTCTTCCAAGGGGTTAAACCATACCCCCATCGTATATCCTTCTTCTGTATTAAAGAATCCCATACCGAAGTCGGAGTGTCCGAAGTCAAAACCGAATACGCTACCGAACAGCAATCCCCACACGATTGCGGAAATGCTACAAATTCCAACGAGTAGTACGAGATTCTTCATGCCCGGTTCGGGCTTTAATATCTTAATCATAAGGAACGCGCCGAGAGCGAGTACCACCCCGTAACCTGCATCCGCCGTCATCATTCCAAAGAAGAGGAAGAAGAAAAAGGCGGTGAAAATATTCGGATCCGGCTCAAAATAAGAAGGCGTTGAATATTGATCGGTAAGGGCTTGGAAAGGCGCAAGCACTTTGTTTTTTTTGTATAAAGTCGGAGGCTCGTCACCTTCCACTACTTCTTCAAGCAGAGTAATTACCGCGCCACCTGCTTTCGCGACCGCCTCGGTAAGTTCTTCCGCTTTCGGTTCGGGTATCCAACCCTCAGCGCAGAAGGTTTTTGCCGTGGACTTATATCCGTCTACCGCCTCCGCTTTTTCCGTTTCTATCAGATAATAGTCGTGAAGAAGTTTTATTGACGGCAGTTTTTCTATCGTGTCAAGAAGATTTTTTACGAGTTTCTCGTCTTCTTCCATCAGTTCGTCGTACTTTATTCTGTTTTCCTGAATAAGTTCGCTAATAGATTTTTCGCCCGTAAACGGACAAGGCATAAAGCCAAGTTCGCTGAGAATTTCGCTCACCTTTTCTCTGTCACGGTTTAAGGCAGTTACGCCCATAAGATTGGAAAGCTTTGCTCCTGCGTACGGACGAAGCAAGGCGAGTTCACCCAATTTCTCATATACGGCGGGTGTGACTTTACCCAGATACAGCGCGCTATACGCGTTTTCCGTTTGTCTGAACGCAGAAAGTGGTTCATCACAGCAAGCATACGGCGTAAGTTGTTTGAGAGAAGCGTTGAGTTTATTCAGTTCGGCGCGCTTTTCCGTGCGTAAACGCACGAGATTTTCTATTTCCGCTACCATCGGAAAAATTTCGTTCTCTCTCTTGCCCGCATCGTCCACTTCTGTTATTGACGAGAAGAAACGCGCTGACTTGGGCTTTTCGATTTTGCCGAAAACGTCCGTCTTTTTTCGCTTCACATACGTTTGAGCGTAAATGTAAACATCGTTTATCGAGTCAATAGCAAAAGCACACCTTGCCTTTTGGGCAAGGAGTTTATCCACGCTGTCGCTCACCTCTACGTTTACCGTCGAGCGGATTACTTCAAAGTTACCCGATTTTGCGAGCGTATCCGTTATTTCCGCGCAAGCGCTTTTCAGCCCTATCACGCGGAGTTTTTGCATTTTTATTAAAGCCATATATTTCTAAGTTTGGTTATCCGTCAATATGAGAAAAAATCTTTTACTATTACGTCTACTGCCTTATCGAGATTTTTACGCGCGTTTTCAACGAGTTTATCGTCTTCTTTCTTACGCTCTGTAAGAAGAGCGTTCGCCATAACGTCCGCTTTGGCGGTTGCTTCGGCTATTTTTTGGCTAACGTACTTTTTGCCTTCGTCAAGCGCGCTTTTCGTAACAGTTTCCATTTCTTCGGATACGCTTTTGGCGGTGAGCATTGCCTCGTTTTCGGCTTGCGCGATTATTTCGCTTGCTTCTGCTTCGGCTTTTTCAATTTCTGTCATAATTTCGTTTATCGTCTTCATTGCATCACCTTTGAATATTTTTTCTCTATATCCGCAATTTTATTTATGCGACGAGTGTGTCTCTCCTCTCCCGAATAAGGAGTGGAAAAGAAAGTCTTTATTATTTTTATTGCCAGCGATTGTCCCGTTATTCTTGCGCCGAGCGCGATCATATTCGCATCGTTATGAAGTCTAGTCGCTTCGGCAGAAAAACAATCCGTTACGTGCGCGCATCTTATTCCGGGAACTTTATTCGCGCACATGCTCATACCTATTCCCGTACCGCAAACAAGTACGCCGTATTCGCACTCACCGTTCGCTACTGCTTCAATTGCAGGCAGGGCGTAATCGGGATAATCGGCGGTTCTGTTGGGTTCGGTAAGTCCGAAATCAACGACTTCATAGCCGTCTTTATTAAGTTCGGTTTTTATTATTTCTTTGAGTTCTCTGCCTGCGTCGTCACACGCTATTGATACTTTCATACCGTCTCCTTATCCATCATTTTTAATATATATTGGCGAAGAGGTTCGAGCATTTTCGTCAGCAAACCCGCCGTCTTGCGGTAAGCATCTACGCCCTGACCGTAAGGATCGTTCACTTCTTCACCAACGAGTTCTTTTACCGTTCCCGTTATCCGCTGTTCGCCGTCGCTCATTGCTGCTTCGTAAGTAAAAGTATGAACGAGCGCGTTTCTGTGACCTTCCGTCATACAAACTATTACGTTGGCGTTTTGAATAAGGTCAACGGTAAGAAGTCTTGACTTATGCGGATATACCGTTAATCCGAGTTCTGCAAGCACTCCTGCCGATTCGGGTGTCATAGGTCTTCCGTTGTCCGCGTATATTCCTGCGCTGGACACGCTTACCACGGCAGACATTTTATTCTTTTTTATATAGTCCGCAAACATCTGCTCTGCCATAGGCGAACGACAGGTATTTCCCGTGCATATAAAAAGTACGTTTATTTTATCTTTTTTCATCACTGTATACTCTGTTTTATATTACGTTACCGTTGGACATTTTCATCAAACGCGCCAGAAGTGTCGTTCCAATTCCGCCAAAAGGCACGCCCTCCGCTATGATTGAGTCGTAAGTCCTTTCCGCTTCTCTTACGGTTTCAAACAATCGGCTTGCGTATTCCTTGACCGTTTTGCCCATTTCCATAACCCGTCTGTCGCCGTACAAACTTGCGTTCTTGCTTAAACAGAAAATTATCGGTTTTCTACCCTGCTTAGATAGGCTGTCGTAATACTCGCAAATGGTTCTATCCATGCCTTCGTAGTACGCCGAGAAAGTGAGTTCGGCTCTCGGCATGAAGTTCATAGGCGTTTTACTGTCGGCAAGTTGGTCGATTATCATAGAAGATTTATCTATTTCTCCGATAATATCTTCCACTCTCGAAATATCTACCGAGCCTGCTCGAAGAACTTTGGGCGGAGTCCGCGTCATATCTATTATGGTACTTTCTACTCCGAACGGACATTTTCCGCCGTCGAGTATATACGGAATATTTCCGCACAAGTCTTCATAAACGTGCATCGCCGTCGTAGGAGAAGGTCGCGCGCTACTGTTTGCTGACGGAGCGCATATAGGTTTGCCCACCGCATTTATTAAGGCAAGCGCAACTTCGTGATCGGGCATACGCACGGCTACCGTATCAAACCCTGCCGTTACGATTGAAGGAACTATGGATTTTTTGGGCAGAACGAGTGTGAACGCGCCCGGCATCAACGCGTCAATAAGCCGTCTTGCCTGTTCGCTTACCTCTGCCACCGTATCTATCTGCGACTTTTCTGACACGTGGATAATAAGCGGGTTTGTCGCAGGCCGACCTTTTGCAACGAAAATTTTTTCCGTTGCTTTCTCGTCAAAGGCGCACGCGCCCAATCCATATACCGTTTCAGTGGGAAATGCCACTATGCCACCGTTTTTTATAAATTCAGCGCATTTGACAATATTTTCCTCGTTAGCTTGTAAAATTTCAGTTTTCATTGGTTTTTTCATCCACCTGTGGGTATAATCCACGTATGCGAGAATTTATCGATAGATGCGGTTTCCGCTTTCTCATACTCTTATTCTGGTGGATAATTTTTTCCGAGTTCGGGGTTGCCACCAACGTCAAAGTACTGTCTTCGTTTTCTTCTTCTTTTTGCGTAATAGGCGCAGTCGAAAGGAAATTATTCGCTCCTCTTAAAAGAAAGGAAAGAGAAAAAATAATGCCCCGTTTTAAAACCCTCGCCGTAAACGCTATCTCCAAAGCCAACGCGCGAAGATTTCTGTTTACCGCGCTTATATTACTCGTTTTCTCCCAATTCGTTCCGTCAGTTTTCTTCTACGTTGCCATCACCGCCAACGTCTTTCTCTGCGTTATCTGCCTCGCCGTCGGTAGCAGATAAGTCTTCTTCCGGAATTCCAAGCGTAGTTTCTTTGTCACGGAGAATATATTGCAATATAAAAAATACCGCAGTAACACACGCGAAGATAGTGGCTAACGTTCCAAAGAGAACGGAGTATGTTTCTGCGAATAAGTTAAAAAAAGTAAGCGTACCGAATACGGTCACTCCAAGTATGCCCACAAGGGCGATTATTGCAAATATTCTTCTGAGTAAATGTTTATTCATAGTTACTTATAGTTATATCATAAATTATAATAAAAAAGCAAGCAAAAACGGCTTGACATTATGAGATATATATGGTATTATTTCGTAGTAAATTCGATGAGGAGCGTCGAGCAAAAGTATCGCAAAGTTTTACCCACCGCACGGGGCTTTCGAGAAAGGGTATCGTCGCCGAGGTCGGACGTTATGCGGTACGCGTTCGGTCGGTTGCAGTAGGACTAAGAGCCTTGCGATTGTCATACCGATATGGTATGGAGAGCATTGAACGACTCGCATTTGTGGAGCCTTGTCGATTTACGGCAGGGCTTTAATTATGAGCAATTTATTTTTCGGAGGAATATATATTTATGAAAACTTATAGAGTTGCCGTTGTGGGCGCAACCGGTATGGTGGGCAGAAAGATGCTTGAAGTTCTTGCAGAAATGGATTTTCCCATTGGCGAACTTCTCCCTTTCGCTTCGGCAAAGAGCGCAGGTAAAGAAATAGATTACCGCGGCAAGAAGTATACCGTTATTGAAACTAACGAAGAAAACATCAAAAAGTACGCGCCTGAAATCGTCATTATGAGCGCAGGCGGTTCTACGAGTGCAAAGTTCTCTCCTTTGTTTGCAGAAGCAGGCGGAGTGGTTATTGATAATTCGGCTTATTGGCGCATGGACGAAAACGTACCTCTCGTTGTTCCCGAAGTCAATCCCGAAGATGCTTTCAACCGTCCCAAGGGCATTATCGCAAACCCTAACTGCTCGACTATTCAGGCTATGGTTGCGCTTTCTCCCTTACATAAGGCTTTTGGCATCAAGAGAGTAATTTATACCACTTTCCAAGCGGTGTCAGGCGCAGGCGTAAACGGCTATGCAGATCTTGAAGAAGGTATGAAAGCAATCGCCGACGGTGAAGAAGCCCCTGCTCCCAAGAAATTTACGCATCCTATCGCAGGCAACGTTATTCCTGAAATAGACGTGCTTCTTCCCAACGGATACTATAAGGAAGAACAGAAGATGATTGACGAAACGCTCAAAATTCTTCACGCGCCCGAGATTAAAGTAACGGCAACTTGCGTTCGCGTTCCCGTATATTACGGTCACAGCGAATCTATCAATATTGAGTTTGAAAAGAAAGTTACCGCTGACGACGTTCGCAAAGTTCTTGAGAAAGCGGAGGGTGTCGTAGTAATGGACGATCCCGCAAATCACGTTTATCCTACTCCGCTTTACGCTACCAACCGCAACGAAGTATTTATCGGCAGAATCCGTCAGGACTTTACCGTGGAAAGCGGTGTAAATCTTTGGTGCGTTGCTGATAATATCCGCAAAGGCGCAGCTACGAACGCCGTGCAGATCGCGAAGTTAATAACAGAAAAGGAATAATAAGGAGTATATTATAATGAGTATATTCAAAGGTGTCGGCGTGGCTCTCGTTACGCCTATGACAGAGGACGGAATTAATTTTGACGAATACGGCAAACTGCTTGATTACGTTATTGACGGTGGTGTTGACGCTGTTATCGTAGGCGGTACTACGGGAGAACCCTCCACAATGACGGAGGAAGAACGCCTTCAACTTTTCCGCTTCGCAGTAAAGCACGTTAATCACCGTGTGCCCGTTATTATCGGTACGGGAAGCAACAACACGCAAAGCGCAATCAAAATGAGCAAACTTGCCGAAGCGGAAGGCGCAGACGGACTTCTTATCGTAACGCCTTATTACAACAAGTGTACGCAAGCAGGACTTCTCGCTCACTTCACCGCTATAGCAGATTCGGTAAACGTGCCTATTATGATGTACAACGTGCCTCTCAGAACGGGCGTGAGAATTGCTCCTTCTACCGCGCTTAAACTGTCCGAACATAAAAATATAGTGGCTATTAAGGACGCGAGCGAAAACATTGACGAACTTCTCGCAATGTGCCGTGTGTGCGGTAGTAAATTGGATATTTATAGCGGTAACGACAGTTATACCACCTTCCTTATGGCGCTCGGCGCAGTCGGCGTTATTTCCGTAGTCGGCAACGTATGCCCTTCCGAAATGAAAGAGATTACGAACGCTTGCTTTAAGGGCGATTACGTCACCGCGCGTGAAAAGGCTTTCAAGCTCGATCCTCTTGCAAAGGCTCTCTTTATGGAAGTTAACCCCATACCGACGAAGAAGGCTCTCGAATACATAGGCATCAAGGCAGGCAAACCCCGTCTTCCCCTTACTGAGATGTCACCCACCAATGCTGAAAAACTCAGGAACGTTATGAAAGATTTGGGAATAATTTAAGTTAAATTTTATAAATAATATAAAAAAAATGCGTTTCAAACGAAACGCATTTTTTTATTTGCTCGGATTTATAATGCCCTGATTGATTCTACGGGTGATTTTCTTGAAACAAAGTATACAGGAAGTATTGTTGCTATGACGGAAACCACAAGGGCAATACCAAGGATAATTGCTATATTTAAAATACCGAGATGTAGTATATTTATCCCCGCTAACTCTATTTTTAACATTTTTAAAAGAATACCGTTAATAACCATACTAGCGACTCCTGCTACGATTGACGAAATTATGAAACACATCAAACATATCATCAAACTTTCAATAAAGAAAATTTTAAATACGTCCATTCCCCTTGCTCCAACTGCGCGAAGTATGCCCACTTCTTTAGATTTGTTGGAAATTGATACCGATATAAAATTAAATAGGAATAATGCTGAAAGTACGGCTAATGCCGAACCGACTACAAGGAAAATTAATTCTAACATTTCAATGACTGAAGATATCGATACGGACGTATTATAAATATCGTTATCCATAACAAAAAATGAATCATCTTCCGCTATTTTATTAAAGTTTAGAATATAAGAACTACGCGCAATACTAAACGATTCAATCGGTGTTATAGCGAAAGAATATTTTCTATTCTGGGGTTTAACGTATTTGGTCTGCGAATAATTATCAGGATATATGGTATTGGTTTCAATTAACGTATCGTAGTAAAACGAATAAAAATCAGAACTAACAAACCCGATTTTATGAAAAGAGTTGTCCATGTAATCAATATAATCATTAGCCAAATTAAAATCGTTTGCTGTTTTTAAAGAATTAAATTTTGGTGAAATCTCCCCGAAGTCATATACGCCTGTTACCTTAAGATTTATTGACGCTATTTCTGAAGAATCCAGCATTTCTATACGTAAAGTCTTACCGATAATATCTTCCGCTTCTTCATAATCACAATAATAAGCAATTACGTCAAAAGCATACTTCGATATTGCTATTTCATTCGAATTAGTAGGATATTTGCTATTTCCTATGGCAGAATCGGGGAAATTACGCAAAACGTATTCTTCTCCGCAATCGGAAAAACCTTTAAAAATATTATTATAATACCTATCCGAATTGTAACCGTTACTTATGACTTCATTTTCTGGATAATACTTAATTGTTTTGATTAAATCTAAATAGTGAATTTCATCCGATTCTTTTTCAAAGTTAAAAACGCCTGCAAAATCTAAACCAAGAGAAGAATTATTCAATTTTTCAAGGTCATCCGTACTCATTAACGTTGAATAAGTAGTTTCATATACCTTGTCACCGTAATCTCGTGTGCAATGATAGTTTTTATACACGTATGACGCTTTCAAAATCGATGCTTCAAGCGCTGTTGCTGCCGTATAGTTTGCATCGTACATCATAAGAGTTGAAACCAAACCAAAAAGAGCAAAAGAAAATACAGCCACCAAAATAGTGAATATCAATCTTATAGGCTTAGTTTTCAATCCACTCGCACCCATTTTTATCGCACTGCCAAGGGCAATCTTGACTTAATAAATTCAGGGCTACCTTCATAAGACCTTTTATCAACGTCGGGAGCAGTTGCGACAAACGTTTCGCGCTTTCCGTCATCGGTAATCTTACAAGCGCGTTTTATCGCCAACATATCAGAAGAAGCGGTTGAGATTATGACTTCTCCTCCCTTTTCTTTTATCTTTTCATAAATGCTCTTAAATTCTTCTTCCGTTAATTTACTTCCGTCCTTAACACAGACGGTTTCCTCGTCTATGGAATTTACGTTTTCACTTATATTTGTCGGCGCGGTGAGAGATTTAGAAATATCGGAAATTATTTTACCATCTTTCAGTTCAATAATACGATCGCCGTACTGCTCGGCAAAATCTCGATCGTGAGATACTACGATAACGAGCTTTTCTGCAGAGAGTTTTTTAAGCGTTTCAAGTACTTGTTTGCCCGTTGCCGAGTCAAGAGCGCCCGTAGGTTCGTCCGCCATTATGATTTCAGGTTCTTTTATGAGAGCGCGTGCAATCGCCACTCTCTGTTTTTGTCCTCCGGAAAGAGTGTTAGGTTTGCGCTTGCCCAGCCCATCAAGATCTACTTTATCAAGCAAAGCGCTTACTGCTTCTTGGTCGTTTTTCTTGCCTTGAAGCTGGAGCGCCAACGCGATATTTTGCTCGACGTTAAATTCATTAAGTATGTTGTATTCCTGAAAGATAAAGCCGACGTAAGTGTTTCGATAGCTATCAAAGTCCGAGCCGGTAAAGTTTGCGCTACTTTTGCCCTTAACGATTATTTCACCGCTGTCAGGAACATCCAGTCCGCCTGCAACGTTAAGTAGCGTTGACTTTCCCGAACCGCTTCGACCGAGCAGGAAAACCATTCCCTTTTCCGGAAAATCTACGCTCACACCGTCAAGCGCCCGTACTTCAGCTCCGCCCTTAGTCTTATAAACCTTAACTAAGTTCTTAATAGATAACATACGCCCTCCTTAAAACATTCTTGTATAATTTATTATAACAAACAATTATAAAAATGTCAATACCCGAAATTATAACTACTTAACTCTAAGTAATTTTTCTAACGCCACGATAATAGTCAATCCAATAAAAATGCGTTTCAATTGAAACGCATTTTGACTTTTTTACGGCTGGTCGTAAGACTTATTTCCGAGAAGATAATCCGTAGTTACGTCATACAGTAAAGCAATCTTTTACAATTACAGTAAAAAGCAACTTAAAATTAACGTATGTCTGACTTTAGATTTAGATTATGAAGTATTAAACTATAATGACGAAACAAGTTATAATTACTATAAAAGGAAAAGATTAAAAAGAAACAAATTATCTTTGGATTAAAAAGAAAACTGCTCACTATCGTAGTGAGCAGTTTTTTAGTATTTATTATGGAAACTTATGCCTGAGGGCCTGCCTTAACTACTTCTTCAGGAAGATTGAATTTCTTGATGTTTTCCTGGAAGGAAGATGCAAGTTTCTTTGCGGTTGCAACGTACGCGTCCTTATCTTTCCATGCGTTTGCAGGGTTCAAAACTGCAGAATCTACGCCTTCAACTGCTTTGGGAATTCCAAAGCCGAAGATAGGATCGGTTTCGTATTCAGCCTTTGCAAGTTCGCCGTTAAGGGCTGCGGTTACGCATGCACGAGTTGCCTTAATGGACATTCTCGTACCTACGCCGTAAGCGCCACCGGTAAGACCGGTATTGATGAGATATACGGAAGCGCCGTGCTTTTCAATCTTTTCGCCGAGCATATCTGCGTATACGGAAGAAGGAAGAGGAAGGAAAGGCGCGCCGAAGCAAGTAGAGAAAGTAGGAACGGGCTCAACAATGCCACGCTCAGTACCTGCTACCTTTGAGGTGTAGCCGGATACGAAGTAGAACTTAGCCTGATCGATATTAAGCTTCGAGATGGGAGGAAGTACTCCGTACGCATCGTAAGTAAGGAAGATTACGGTGGTGGGATGTCCGCCTACGCCGGGGATAACCGCATTGTTGATAAAGTGAACGGGATAAGATACGCGAGTATTCTCGGTAAGGCTTCCGTCGTTATAATCGGGTGCGCCCGTTTCTTTGTCTACTACAACGTTTTCTACTACTGCGCCGTGGCGGATAGCATTATAAATTTCAGGTTCGGATTCTTCTTTAAGACCGATACACTTTGCATAGCATCCACCTTCTACGTTGAAGATACCGTTGTCAGACCAGCCGTGCTCGTCGTCACCGATAAGTCCTCTGTTGGGATCTGCGGAAAGAGTGGTTTTACCCGTTCCGGAAAGTCCATAGAAAAGCGCGGTGTCTCCGCTTCCGTCGGTAGCCATATTAGCCGAGCAGTGCATACCGAGTACGCCGTGAAGGGGAAGTTCATAGTTCATTACGGAAAATACTGCTTTCTTCATTTCTCCGCTGTACTTAGAACCTGCGATAGTAACCGTCTTTTTGCCAAAGTCAAGCACGATAGCCGCTTCGGAATTGATGCCGTACTTCTCAGCGTCGAGTTTAAGTCCGGGAGCGCAAAGAACGGTATAGTCTGCTTCAAAACCTACGAGTTCTTCCTTGGTAGGACGAATAAGCATGTTATTCATAAAAAGGTTCTGGCTGGCATACTGGTTGATTACTCTTACGCCGATTCTGTAAGCGGGATCTGCGCCTGCGAATCCGTCGAAGATATAAACGTTGTCAATGGTAGAAAGGTATGCCTTTACTTCTGCGGTAATAGCGTCTGCCTTTTCCTGAGAAATCTTAACGTTCTCTTTTCCCCAGTTGATTTTATCAACTGAAGAAGGTTCTTCTACAACGTACTTGTCTTTGGGTGAACGACCGGTGTACTTGCCCGTTTCAACGAGAAGCGCGCCCTTATCCATAAGCATTGCATCAGGTTCGTCACGAAGAGCAAGTTTGGTAAGAGCCGAGGGGCTGAGGTTTCTGCTAACCGATTTGGCGTTGATGCCGATTTTGTCTAACCCGTAGGTTTCCATATATTTTTCCTCCAAAAATAATTTTTCAAATAGTAGTATATGCAGGAATTGAGAAAATTGCCTCAATTCCCACCGTATACATTATACAATATTTTCAAAATAATTGCAAGCGGTTTTAATATATAAATAAGTTTTTATCCGATTGAAAAATGCGCTACGGAAAATCCGTAACGCATTAAATTAAAATTTCAAAAATTTATTTATTGAAAAGTTCTCGACGTTTGGTAAAATAAACGACGTTGATTATTATCATTGCCACGCTGACCACAAGACTGGTAATTGTGGATATATCGATAACTTCTGCTACGGAAACGCCCATAATGCCTGCCCCTGCAAAAAGGTATACGAGATTTATGACTATTCCAAGTCCGTACAATACGTACAAAAGAATTGGACCAATTTTTTTAAAGCCGGCAAGAAGGAAACGAATTACGATAGCAAGAACTGCTAGAGCAAAAGATATGATTCCCATAAAGACGTCCAAACCTTTTAATGCGGGAAACATAACATAGACGAGTTCAGCCATTCCCTTCTCAACAGCTTCATACGATGCGCCAGTAAGATATACGATACCGCCAATTACGTTGGCGATCGCGCTAAAGATAAGTAAAAAATTAATTAAGAACTTGAACCATCCCAGGTTAAGCGAGGGATTTTGCAAATAAGCAGGATTTGCGGTATTGTTGTTATAATAATTTACGTAATTCGGGTTAATGTTGGGTACTTCGTTAAATACGTTGTTTCCGCTCTTATTACCGTCAGGAATCTCATCAAACACGCTATTGTTTTCTGGAGTTTGAGGCGCCGAAGAATCATGACCGCAATACGGACACTTTTCAGTATCGACTTCTTTTCCACAATTTCTGCAAAACATTCTTTTAATTTCTCCTTTTGTATAATTTTATACAATAATTATACTACACTATTATATGCGTGTCAATACCCTTTTGTAAATTTTTTTCTCGCGCGCTCATAAAAAAAAACAATGGGAGAACGCCTTTATAAAGCATTCTCCCATTTATAATATTATTCTAAAATTGCCTTAATACGTCTGATTCCTGCCGACGAACTTTGCTCTTTGGTAATGCGGAAATGACCGAGGTCGCCGGTATTTTCCACGTGAGGTCCTCCGCAAACTTCCTTGGAGAACTCTCCCATCGTATATACCTTAACGCGCTCACCGTAACGACTTTCAAAGTGCGCCTCTGCGCCTGCCTCTTTGGCTTCTTCAAGAGTCATTTCTTCGCAAGTAACGGGTGTTTTCGACGCTATTACCTCGTTTATCATGTCTTCTACGCTTTTTATTTCGTCTTTTGTCATAGGGCGAGGGAAATTGAAGTCAAAGCGAAGACGCTCTTCGGTTATGTTACTTCCTTTCTGAGAAATACTGTCGTCACCGAGGACTTTTTTCAGAGATGCATGGAGAAGGTGCGTTGCGGTGTGGAGTTTAACCGTCTGTTCGCCACTATCCGCAAGTCCGCATTTGAATTTCTGCTCCGCGCCTGCGCGTGACTTCGCCATATGCTCTTCAAACGCCTTATTAAAGCCGTCAATATCCACTTTCAATCCCGCTTCGGTAGCAAGTTCTACCGTCATTTCAATCGGGAAACCGAAAGTATCGTAAAGTTTGAACGCAGTATTACCCGCGATTGTATCGCCTACCATATGTTCTTTTATTGCGGTAAAGCGTTTCATACCTGCGTTTATCGTTTTTTCAAATCTCGCTTCTTCCGAGTCGATTTCGGTTATTACTCTATCAGCGTTGCGGTCAAGTTCGGGATATACGTCCTTATACTCGGAAATAATTACTTTCGCTATTTGAGAGAGTAAGCCCATTCCACCGCCAAGTTGCTTAATGAATCTGATTGCGCGACGGAGCAGTCTGCGAAGAATATATCCCTGATCAACGTTGGAGCATACTACTCCCCTATCGTCGCCAATTATCATAACCGCAGTTCTTACGTGGTCGGCTATTACTCTTATCGCTTTCGTCGTTTTATCGTCTGCGCCGTATTTTGCGCCCGTGAGCTCCTCTATTTTGCCGATAATGGGAGCAAAAAGGTCGGTTTCATACACGCTGGAAACGCCTTGCATAGTCTTTATCGTACGTTCCAAGCCCATACCTGTATCCACGTTCTTCTGCGTAAGGGGCTCGTATTTTCCCTCCGCCGTCTTATTGTACTGCATAAACACGTCATTCCAGATTTCAAGGAACTTTCCGCAAGAGCATGCAGGAGAACACTCGGGCGAGCATTTGGGTTTGCCCGTATCTACAAACATTTCGGTGTCCGGTCCGCAAGGTCCGGTAAGACCGGCAGGTCCCCACCAATTGTGTTTTTTGGGCAAGAAATATATACGTTCTCTGGGCAATCCCGCTTTTTCCCAATATTTTGCCGATTCTTCGTCGCGAGGACAGTCCTCGTCACCCTCAAATACGGTCACGGAAAGTTCGTCGGGATTGATTCCAAGATATTTTTCACTTGTCAGAAACTCGTAACTCCAAGCAATCTGCTCTTCTTTGAAATAATCGCCGAGCGACCAGTTTCCGAGCATTTCAAAGAAAGTAAGGTGCGACGCATCTCCTACTTCTTCAATGTCGCCCGTTCTTACGCACTTTTGTACGTCGGCAAGACGAGTACCCTGAGGGTGCTTTTGTCCGAGAAGGTAAGGCACGAGAGGGTGCATACCTGCCGTCGTAAAAAGAACGGTCGGATCGTTTTCGGGAATAAGGGAGGCGGACGAAATGAGCGCGTGTCCCTTGCTCTTATAAAATTCAAACCACATGTTGCGAAGTTCGTTCGCGTTAATTTTCTTCATAATATCCTCTGTTGTTATTATTGCTGATTTATTTTACGATATCACTATCGCTATTTGAAGGCTATAAAACTATCGCCAATAGGTCGGTTGCTTTGTCTATAAAATATTTTGGCTTAATTTCGGCGTAGTCGCTTGCATCGCCAAAACCGTATCTCGCAAAAGCGCAGTCCACGTTCGCTTTCTTCGCGCATTCAAGGTCGAATACTCTATCGCCTACCATAAGCGCAGGGCGGTCAAGAACGGCTTTTTTCATTTGTTCGTCCTTATGCGATACTTTCGCAGGGAAAGTGGTGCCTGCCGTTACTTCAAAAAATTTCGTCATGCCCGACTGCACGAGAATATTATTCACGCACTCAATCGGCTTACCACTCGATACGGATAATCTTACTCCCGCTTCGAATAACGCTTTCACGGTGTCGTACACTCCGTCGTACAGAACGAACTGTTTTATGCCCGTCACGAGATATTTTTCACGGTATATTTTCAGTCCGAGCATGGCTTGTTCTTCAGTCGCTCCGCAATACTCTTGAAGCGACCACACGAGCGCAGGTCCGATGAACTTTCTCAGCGTACTCATTTCGGGCACGGGCAATCCGAGTTTTTCAATGGCGTACTTCGCAGTAGACGTTATTCCTTCGCTGTTGTCGATAAGAACGCCGTCCATATCGAAAATTACGTTTTTATATCTCATTTTGCTTTATAACTGTCCTTTAAGCCGACTATGCGGTTATACACAACGCCGTCCGATTTCGTGTCACGCACGAAGTAACCCGTGCGTACGAACTGGAAAGCGCTTCCCTTTTCCGCTTCGGCAAGTAGATTTTCCACTTTACCCTTTTTCACGATAAGCGAATCGGGATTCATTCTGTCAGCGAAATCTTCGCTACCACCGTCGTAAGGCAGGAGCAAATGGTCGTATATTCTGAACTCTGCATCCTTTGCGTCTGAGTTTACCCAATGGATAACGCCTTTGGCTTTTACGCCCTCTACGTTCGCGCCGACAGAGCCGTCTACCGCTTCGCAATATACGATAGGATTGCCGTTATCGTCCGTTTCATAACCCGTGCATTTTACGATATACGAGTTTTTCAAACGCACATACGCGCCCACGGTAAGACGTTTATACTTGGGAGGAGGAACTATCGCAAAGTCGTCTCTTTCAATAAAGATACGCTTACTGATAGTGATTTTACGCTTGCCTGCGCTCTCGTCGTTGGGATTGATTTCCGTTTCGCATTCTTCCGTCCAGTCGTCTTCTCTGTTTGTTATTACGAGAGTTATGGGATCAAGGACTGCCGAACATCTCGGAGCGGTCATATTGAGTTCGCTTCTTATGCACGCTTCAAGTTGCAACGGCGAACACTCACTGTCTGCTTTGCTGACTCCTGCGCCCTCTACGAAAGAGAGTATAGCCGTCGGCGTATATCCTCTGCGACGAAGTCCGCAAATGGTAGGCATACGAGGATCGTCCCAACCGTCCACTTTGCCTTCGTCCACGAGGCGTTTTAAGTATCGCTTACTCATTATCGTCTGTTCGATATTCAATCGAGCGAACTCACGCTGTTTGGGAAGCGACGTGAAAAATTCGGTAAGATTATTCACTACCCACTCGTAAAGCGGTCTATGGTTTTCAAATTCCAAACTGCAAAGGCTATGCGTTATGCCTTCGATTGCATCCTGAATAGGATGAGCAAAGTCATACAAAGGATATATGCACCACTTGTCGCCCTGACGATAATGATGAGCGCGCAGAACTTTGTATATTACGGGATCGCGCATATTGATATTTGGCGACGACATATCTATTTTTGCGCGGAGAACGAGTTCGCCGTCAGCGTATTTACCCTCACGCATTTCTCTGAAAAGACGGAGATTTTCTTCTACGCTACGGTTTCTGCGCGCGCTTTCCTTTCCCGGTTCGGTGAGCGTTCCGCGCATTTCACGCATCTGCTCGGCAGGAGTGTCGTCAACGTAGGCAAGACCTTTCTTAATAATAAGTTCAGCGCACTCATACGTCTTTTCAAAGTAGTCGGACGCGTATGTGATTTCACCATCCCAGCCCAACCACTTTACGTCACGGATAATCGCGTTTACGTATTCGTCGTCTTCTTTCGCAGGGTTGGTATCGTCAAAGCGGAGATTACATTTTCCGCCGTACGCTTTCGCCGTCATATAATAATTGATATATACGCTTTTCGCATGCCCGATATGAAGATATCCATTCGGCTCGGGCGGTATACGGGTTACGACGGATTTAACGCTACCGTTTGCAAGATCTTCGTTTATAATGTCTTCAATAAAGTTTGCCATTTAGAAAAGTCCTTTGATTTCCATAGTATCGGTGTTAATGCTCATGCCTTCGGAAGCCGGCGTTTTACCAAGACCGGGCATAAGTAATATTTTACCCGTCAGCGCAACGATAAAACCTGCGCCTGCGCGGTAATAAAGGTCGCGAACGGTTATGCGGAAGTCCGTAGGTCTGCCGAGTTTGGTTTGATCGTCAGTCAGAGAGTATTGGGTTTTCGCCATACATACGGGCAATCCGTTACAATCGGGATTTTGCTCGAATACTGAAATTTTTTCTTCCGCCTCTTGCGTGAAATCCACGCCAAGCGCGCCGTACACGCGTTTTGCGATAAGTTCAATTTTTTCTTTTATGCTTGCGTTTAAGGGATAGGCGTATTCCATTTTACCGTTATAGCCGTCCATATGCGCTACTACGGCTTGCGCGAGCGCTTTACCGCCTTCACCACCGTTTGCCCAAACGTCCGCAAGACATACTTCCGCGCCACGCTTCGCGCATTCGTCGCGAAGATATTCAATTTCTTCGTCCGTGTCAGTAATGAACTTATTGATTGCAACAACGCAAGGAAGCTTATAAATTTCGGTGACGTTTTCCACGTGCTTAAAGAGATTGGGCGCGCCTTTTTTCAGAGCCTCCAAGTTGGGAAGCGCAGTATCCTGCTTGGGTACGCCACCGCCGTATTTAAGTCCGCGGAGAGTTGCAACTACGACTACGCAAGAGGGATTTATGCCTGCCGTACGACACTTTATGTCAAGGAATTTTTCTGCTCCGAGGTCTGCGCCAAAGCCTGCTTCGGTCACTACGTAATCGGCGTAACTCATTGCCGTTTTGGTAGCGATAACGCTGTTACAGCCGTGCGCGATATTCGCAAAAGGTCCGCCATGCACGAAAGCGGGAGTGCCTTCCAACGTTTGCACAAGATTGGGATCCATTGCATCTTTGAGAAGTATGGTCATCGCCTCGTCCGCTTTAAGCATACGCGCTGTTACGTTGTTGCCGTCTTCGTCCACGCCGATAACGATATCGCCAAGACGTTTTTTCAAGTCGGCAATATCTTTTGCAAGACAGAAAACCGCCATCACTTCGCTCGCCGCCGTTATGTCAAAGTGATCTTCACGCTCGTTATAACCTATTCCGCATTTTACGCTACGGAGAGAGCGGTCGTTCAAATCGAGAGCGCGATGCCAGGTAACCGTCTTTATTTTCAGCGCGTTGCCTTGAAAGATATGATTGTCAATCACCGAGGACAGCAGATTATTCGCCGTCGTGATTGCGTGAAAATCGCCGTTAAAATGCAAGTTAATGTCTTCCATAGGAAGGACTTGCGCGTAACCGCCACCCGTCGCTCCACCTTTAATGCCAAACACAGGGCCAAGAGAAGGCTCACGGAGAGCAAGGCAAACGTTTTTGCCGAGTTTTTTCATACCGTCGGCAAGACCGATTGATACGGTAGTTTTACCTTCTCCGGCAGGCGTGGGATTGATTGCCGTAACGAGTACGACTTTGCCCTGCTTTTTGCCGTAAGAGGAAACTTTGGCTTTATATTTGCCGTATGTCGCCATATCGTCCGCTTGTACGCCCAGCGTTTGAGCAATTTCACTTATGGGACGAAGGCGCGCGTTTCTTGCTATTTCAATATCGGTCATGAGCTTCATTCTCCTTTGTTAGCGCTAACTTATTTATTATACTATAAATAACGCCAAATTTCAAATATTTTCAGTAATGATTTTCTATTCAGCGTATAAAAGTGAGAGTTTTCTTTCCGCTTCTACTATAAAAGTCCGTAGCATAGAGTAGCGTTGCTTAATGAAATTATTGTGAACCATACGCGCTATACTTTCTTCCGTACCAACCAGCACGACTAAACTCTTCGCTCTCGTAATTGCGGTGTAAAGCAGATTTCTCGTCATAATCATAGGATGTCCACCGCTTATGGGGATAACTACGCCTTCGTATTCGCTACCCTGACTTTTATGAACGGTAATCGCGTATGCCGGCATAAGTTGAGTTTTATCCTCGCCTGCGTAGGTTACTCTGCGTCCGTCCTCAAACTCCACGATTATCTCACCGCTGTCCGGTCTGACTTCAAGAACCATACCTGCATCGCCGTTAAAGACGCCTTTGCCTGTCGCATAGTTTTTCGTCCATTCAAGATTATAATTATTGACGACGTGCATTACTTTATCGCCCGAAGCGAAGGCGTACTCGCCCACTACGACTTCCTTGTCCGGCTTTCCGAGCAAAGAGGCGCGTAGAAGTTTATTGAGATTATTACAACCTGCTTCACCGCTTTTCATAGGACAAAGCACTTGCAGTCTGGCAGGCTCTACGTTTAAGTAGTTGGATAGTCTGCGCGTAATAAGATCTACCGTCGTTTGCGCCGTATTCAAAGCGGTTTGTGAACGGATAAAGAAAAAGTCGTTACCGCCCGTCAGATCGGGCATTTCACCGTCGTTGACTTTATGCGCGTTTACGATTATTTTACTGCGCTCGTCTTGTCGGTATATCCTCGTCAGTCTTGCTACGGGAATTATTCCGCACGCTATTATATCCGCCAGCGCGTTGCCTGCGCCCACGCTTGGAAGTTGGTCGGAGTCGCCGACTATTATGAGTCTCGCATCGTTTCGGAGCGCGCTCAGCAGTTCGGAAAGAAGACTTACGTCTACCATAGAGAACTCGTCCACTATTATTGCATCGGAGTTGAGCCCTGCGTAATCTTCTTCATCGCTGAGCAAGGCTCTGTGTATGGTTGAAGCGTCTGCGCCCGTGCTTTCGGAAAGTCGCTTGGATGCTCTGCCCGTCGGCGCCATAAGTTTGACGGAAAGGTTGTGCGTAGTAAGAATACGCATTATACAACGAACGATGGTCGTTTTCCCCGTTCCTGGTCCGCCCGTGATGACGGATACGCCGTTCACCAGCGCGCTCACTATGGCGTTCTTCTGTTCGGAGTGAAAGGTTACGCCTTCTATGCGTTCAAATTCGGCTATTTCATCCGAGCAATCGGGTAACGCGCGGTTGGTTGCCTCCAACATACGACAGAGTTTGACTGCCGACGAGTATTCTGCGTTATACAAATGCGCGCTCATTACGGCGCGTTCGCCTTCATATTCAAATTCTTTTATTTTGTGAGCGAAAACAAGTTCATTTACGTTCTTTTCTATAAGTTCGTCGCTTTCTTCAAGAGAAAGGAGTCTTGCCGTTTCTTCGGTAAGAAGTTTATACGGCAAAAAGGTATTACCGTTTTTTTCAGAGTTGTCAAGCAACGTATAAATCAACCCTGCCCGTATACGAAAGTCGCTTCGTGAATCTATGCCCAACTTCATCGCCATGCGGTCCGCCGTTAAAAAGCCTATCCCTCGCACGTCCTCAATAAGACGGTAAGGGTTACTGCTGACGAGAGCAACGGTATCCGAGCCGTATTCGTTCACGATTTTTTGCGACAGTCCGCTCGTTACGCCAAAGGACATCAAAAAACTCATTGCATCGGCAACCGTCTTTATTTCGATATAGGACGAGGCAATTTCTTTCGCCATACGGTTGCTTATTCCCGAAACCTTGGTCAATCTTTCGGGGTTGTTTTCGATAACGTCCAGCGTACTTTCCCCAAAACGAGTGACGATTGCGCTTGCTCGCTTCGGACCTATACCCTTAATCATTCCGCTTCCGAGAAACTGTATTATGCCGTACAGGCTATCGGGGCGTTCTATTCGCACTTCACTCGCTTTGAACTGCCGTCCAAATTTCGGGTGCGTGACGAAAGAGCCTTCGCAAGACACGAAGCCCCCTTCCCCCACGGGCGGAAATACGCCGACTACCGTAAAAGGTTCGAGATCGGTTTCTACCGTGGCGATTGTATAGCCGTTTTCTTCGTTACGAAAACGAATTTCGGCGATTGTTCCTTTTATACTCGCCATTGGAAATATTATATCACTTCGGGTGCTTTTAAGCAAGAGTTTTTAACTACGCAATAAAAAATACCGTAGCGCGATGCTACGGTATTATATCGTTTTCAATTATGCTTCGTAAACCGAAACCTGCTTGCGAGTCTTGTCGTATCTTTCGAACTTAACTACTCCGTCTACGGTTGCGTAGAGAGTGTCGTCGCTACCGATACCCACGTTTACGCCGGGGTGGAACTTCGTGCCACGCTGACGAACGAGAATATTACCCGCTTTAACGTTCTGTCCTGCGTATCTCTTTACGCCAAGACGCTGGGCGTTACTGTCTCTGCCGTTTTTAGTTGAACCGCCACCTTTCTTATGAGCCATAAGGACAAGCGGTTTAAATGCAAATATATTCATTATTGTGATCTCCTATAAAATTAAATTTTCGTGATCTTCACTTTCGTGAATGCCTGTCTATGACCGTTCTTCTTGCGCTCGTTCTTCTTGGGCTTGTACTTGAAAACTACTACTTTCTTCGTCTTACCCTGCTTTAAGATTTCACCGCTTACGGTGTTCTGAACGTCTGCGCCTACTGCAACGTTGTCTCCGTCAACTACCATGAGCGCGGGGAATTCCACCTTTGCGCCTGCTTCGCCTTCGAGCTTTTCTACCTCGATAACGTCTCCTTCGCTGACTTTGAACTGCTTGCCACCCGTTACTATAACTGCGTACATTTGAGCAACCTCCTTCACTTGATGTTTCCGCCGATAATCAAGGTTGCGCAAAAAAGCACATTAAAAAACCCGTTTCGAGCGGTTCTTGGTTATTATACATTATAAGGGCAGTTTTGTCAACTCTTTTTCACCCTTTTTCATAAAAAACAACGTTATTAGTTCAATTAAATTCCGCAAAGGATTTGCTGGCGTTTCACCAAAAAAGAGAGTTTATCAATACCGATACGCTCTCTCTTTCAATCTTATAAGTGTCGCAAAATCAACCCAAAATTTATGTATCTTTATCTTATCCTATTCGTCAAGAAGGGGCGAATGTACGATATAGTTCGCCGTCATTTCGTTCGTCGCGATTGGAATATCGTAAACTACTGCTATACGAAGCAATGCCTTTACGTCAGGATCGTGCGGTTGCGCCTGCAAAGGATCCCAAAAGAAAACGACTACATCTATTTCGCCTTCGGCTATTTTTGCGCCGATTTGCTGATCACCGCCAAGCGGACCGGAGAGATAACGCTTTACCGTCATACCCGTCGCTTCCGAAACGAGTTTCGCCGTCGTGCCCGTTCCGCAAAGTTCGTGCTTTGAGAGTATTGATATATTTTCTTTCGCCCATTGAATAATTTCTTGCTTTTTATTGTCGTGAGCAATTAACGCTATTTTTTTCATACTTCACCTCTATCGTTATTATATAAAAATATTTATATAAAAGCAAGAAGATTTCAGTCGCTATAACAAAAATGGCAAGATTTTTTCGTTATCTCCCGCGCCCATAGTTATTATGCAGTCAATACGCGGTAAAAGAGTACGGGCAATTTGCGCGCCGTCCTCAAATGAACGAGCGCACGCCGACCAACC